>DAIPIF010000088.1:4731-7763 GCA_036770925.1 Psychrobacter sp. | reverse complement strand
TATTACGGATATTTTTAATTCAAGGGGCGGTATTTGGCTTGTTAGGTTCGATGATTGGTAGCGCTATCAGCTATCTATTGGTCTGGGGTTTTAATACTTTCGGTCCCAGCTTGTTTACTATTCCTGTGACCATGGAGTTAATTTTACTTGCCATGTTACTCGCGACACTCACAGGCGTGTTAGCGGCAGCTATTCCATCGCGCCGAGCCGCCGCGCTTGACCCTGTGGTGGCGATTCGCTATGTCTAATAATCAATTTAACGCAGTATCCGAAAATAATAGCGCTAGCGTAGCACTTTATCAAGAAGTGCTGCGCTTAGAGGCACTCAAAAAGTCTTATAATATCGGTCAGCCTAATGAGATTGAAGTGCTGCATGGGATTGATTTATGCATTCATAATAATGATTTTGCCGCCCTCATTGGACCTTCAGGCTCTGGAAAAAGCACCTTGCTCAATATCTTGGGCTTACTTGATCAGCCCAGCAGTGGCGAGTTGTATCTGCTTGGTCAGCCCACCAGTCACATGGATGATAGCGGGCGTACGGCACTGCGTGGCAATAGCATTGGCTTTGTGTTTCAGTTTCATCATCTTATTCAAGCCTTTAGTGCGCTTGATAATATATTGATGCCGTTGATGCTCACCCGTGGTCGCCCTGATAAAGACGCCATTCAAAAAGCCCATGACTTACTGGCGGCAGTAGGGCTTGAGAGGTTTGCGCATACCAAGCCCAATCAGCTATCAGGCGGTCAACAGCAGCGGGTTGCCATTGCCCGTGCCTTGGTCACTGAGCCGGCATTATTATTGGCGGATGAACCTACAGGTAATCTCGATACCGTGACGGCCGGCGAGATATTTGAGCTGTTTCGTCAAGTCAATCGCGAACGAGAATGCGCGGTGTTACTGGTGACGCATGATCCACGGCTATCGGCGGCTTGTGACCGTACGATTAATTTGGTTGACGGTCGCATCGAAAGTGATACCCTTAATTCGTAAATTAAGCGGCGCGCGTCACCAAAATTAAGCCTATTATCCATAACTATTTTATTATTATTTATCATATAAACTAAAAGATTGACTGAGATATCGCATGCGTACTACTAAAGATCGAATTCGTCACGCCTTAGGCTTTGAAATTATAGGTCTATTAATTTTTGCACCGCTGGCAAGTCTGGTTTTTGGCTTTGAGCTGCATACTATGGGACTCATGGCAGTGGTAGGCTCTATCATTGCTACCATTTGGAACTATTTTTATAATGTTTTATTTGATAATGCGATGCTCAAAATACGTGGTCAGGTACAAAAAACAGTGCCTATACGGGTGCTGCATGCTGTGTTATTTGAAGGCGGACTACTGCTACTGTTTTTGCCGATGATTGCATGGTATCTAGACATTACCCTTTGGCAAGCTTTTATGATGGACATCACCATGGCGACTTTTTATCTGATATATGCCTTTGTCTATAACTGGATTTACGACAAAGTCTTTCCTGTGCCTAGTCGCCAATCGCAGAATACGGTCTTAGAATAACGGACTATTATCCAGTAGTATAAAACTATTAGTCATCTGATAAAAGGGTTCAAGCGATGGCAGTTTATGTGGATTTTGTGAGTATTGAATTTAAAGGCTATAAATGGTGTCATATGTTGGCAGATAGCCTACAAGAGATGCATGAATTTGCCGCCTTGATTGAGGTTGATAAGCGCCTCTTTCATCGTGATGCCAGCTATCCACATTATGATATAACGCTACAAATGCGTGAAAGAGCGCTTCAACATGGCGCTATCGCGGCAGATAGAAAAACCATTATTACGGCTGCCAAAAAGCTCAAAGTAGAATTGAGTCAGCAGCAAAGTGAAGCTTAATGATAAATGCCCTCATATTTAGAGGGCATTTGCTATTAATCTATATCAGATAATAGCCCATTATAATGAGGTGGTTTCCATTAATGGCTGATGTTTATTGCTGTCATTACGCTTAAATAATGCCTCATCAAACTTAAAGCGTAATCTAAAATAAGCGCCTTGTTGGGTGCTGTCCTCATAAGCGATATCGTCATCCTCAAAGCCCATAAAGTTATAACCGAGTGACAACCATAAGTTGGTCATGGGACTAAAGCCCACCTCAGCACCGAGCATATAAGACAAGTCATTTGCCTGTTTGTTCCAATAGGTGCCCGCTTGCAAGCCGATATCCCAACGTGAGCTGATATCGTATAAACCCCGTGCATAAGCAACATGCGCGGTATTATCACTGGTCACATTATCAGCCGTATATTCGGTATATTTACCGGCGTAATGACCTGATAAGGTGAGTGGGCGCGTAGGATGATAGTTACCATTCCATGACCAAATAAGGGCGTCTTTTTGGTAAGGAGAGGTGCCTGTATCATTGTCATCGATACGATATTCAAGCTTGGCGAGCATATCGAGCTGGTTGCTATCATAGTCGCGATAAGCGCCGCCAATCTGCAAGCGATTAATGGTACGATGCCCCTCATCATAATCAACTTGTGAGTAGATATCCTTTGCCAGAATAGTCAGCTCATCACTATAACGATAGGCAATACCGGCACTTCCTAATAAAGTATCGCTACTCTCACCCCAACGTTTCTCAAAACGTCCTGAGAGTTTATAATTCTCTTGAGCGATATACTCAACCCCAAAACCTGCTGCTGTGGCGGTGCTGTCTTTTTCGCCTTCAAGCGACTCAATCCGCTCAAGTAGAGTATTGACCGTTAAGCCTTGTTGTACATACCATTTATTTTTCAGACCAATAGCCGCTTCTGCTTCGCGGGCACTGATAGAGTCGCGAGCACGGTATTCACTATAGACTTTGCCGTCTTTCATGTAAGTGGCATCAAAACCAACCACCGTACGTTGCCGCTCCTCACTATCATCAAGACCATAAGTGCCTGATAAGCTATTAATTAAATCATGACGCGCATACAGTCGACCTAAATTACCAAGAGAAGTTTCACCACCGATAGAGGTCGCATTACGTGCACTATGGCTGATATCTTGCTCATATTCAG
>DAIPIF010000088.1:0-4721 GCA_036770925.1 Psychrobacter sp. | reverse complement strand
CAAATACCAGCGCCTTATTGAGCTTAGGCAGATGGGCTGTGATGCGGGCACGCGCGGTCGTTCCCTCAAGCGCTTGCCCCGAGTCTCTGGTGCCATTGAGTGCAGATTGGTTAATCAGAGCATCATTAAAGATAGGATTACCTTGCGCATCTACAAGGTTAGTATTAATCGTATCGGTTGCACCTTGGGTATTACGCGAGGCGGCCTGTGCATCTTCTTGATAATAACGGACGCCGAATTCAGCGACGACGTTGTCGCTAAGACGCTGCTCGATACCGGCTTGGATACCTTGACGACTGGCATCAGTGGCATGTTCAGTCGTACGAATACCCTCAAGCGTAAAGGCTGTTTTTTTATTTTGTAGTGTATGCTTAAGCGTTATGCCCGATTCAGTACGTCCCGCCGTTAGAGGAGAGGCGGCGGTCACAAAACCGATATCGGCATCATTATAATAGGCTTTAGCACGGGTGCGCGGATTATCATAATTGAGCTCAAGACGTAGCGCATCGCCTTTGGTGTCACCCATAGAGAGGGTTTCGTTGGTATTAATCTGATTGCTTGGCTGATAGTTGGGATTGTCAGCTTTGTTTTTAGCATACTCTGCCACTAGCTTTAGATTTTTATTAAAGCGAATAACACTGTTAATACTAGCCAGTGTTTCTTTATTCAGCGGATCATCGCTATTGATATAGCTACCGCCAATAGCCACTTTAGGGGTCAGCTGTTGTTTCGCGGCAATACCGGCTACCCAGTAACTCTCACCACCTTCATCCACCTCGACCGTCACCCGCAGGTAAATGGGATTACCATCAAAATCTTGGCTAGCGATAGGTGCTTTTAGATATAAGCTGCGACTTATGGGGTCGATTTCATAATCAGCAAAGCGGGTTAAAACCTCACGCTTCACAATCAGACCTGCATTATTGGCATCACGGGTAATGACTTCGATGGTTTCAGAGTTCTCTAGTACCGCATCAAAGTTATTTGCGAGTGGATAAGGACCTGAGATACCTAAACCACGGGTTTCATTAACGCGCTGTGAGGAGTGGGTATCCGCTGCAAAAGCAGTAACGCGAGTATTATTATCTTCATACTGAGTTTTTAGACCCGTCAAAGTACGATTATAAGCCCCGAGTTTAATACCATCGTCATTATTAATTTGGGTTTTTAGGTCGCCATAACTGGCAAAGGAGCGCCCTTTGTCGAGACGGATATAGAGCTTACTGGTAGATTGCGCCTCAAAACCTTTGGCTGATGCATCTCCATAAACAGGATAATACTCGCCGGGTTCGATATCACGGAATAAGCGCTCACCCGTTTTATCGCTGTCATAAGCGAGGGTCAATAGATAATCGCCGCGCACTTTGCCTTGTAAAAATAAAGCGGCGCGTCCTGTAGCAGAATAATCCTTATTACCTGAGAATTCATGCAACTCTTTTTCAAACGCTCCTTGCGCGTCCGTCATGTTGCTGCCATCAAAATCTTTGAGGGATATCGCGCCCTCTACGATACCGACGGCAATCAGCGGTCTGAGCTTGGCGGTGAACTGTAATGGGATACTCTGTTTACTGCTACCTGTATCGATAATCAGCTCGCCTTTACCGGCGACGCTTGGCGCAATCACGGATACCAAAAGCTCGCCACCGTCAATGGTCACTTGGGTGCCAGCTTGGTCTTTATTATTATCAGGTAAATTAATACGTCCGATATTAGTATCAAGCGTGATGGGCGTTGAGCCGATATAAGGACGATTATTTTGATCTTTTAGGCTGATGACCACTTGATATTCACTCACGCCATCGGCTTGTACTAAATAGTCTTGGGTGCGATAGTCGATACCTTGTAGGGTATCAGGGGTCAGTACATCAATGGTTTGCTGCGAGATAATCTGACCCTTGGCATCGAGCGCCACGCCATTTAATGTATTACGTCCACGTTTAAGCTCTACCGAATAATAATCAAACGCGGCAACTTTTTGCTCATTTTGCTCAGCCGTTTTACCGATTTTATCCGTTGAAACGGCAGTACCATTGACATATAAAGTGAAGGTTGAGCCTAACGGGGCTTGCACTTGCACCAGCTGTTTATAAGACGCTAACAGCTGATTATCAGTGAGGTTAATAAAAGCCACGTCATTATTAGCGACTTCTTTGAGATACTCCTCTAGCTCTTTGGGCTGCGGTGGGGCGATAGTGCTGACGCTCATCCCCACACGTTGGCTATTAGGATGGACCATCTCAGCCACTATGACGGAATCGCAGTCCAAGCCACGTTCGATAGCATCGTTATTTTTGCAACCGCGTGCCTCGATATTATCCGACCGATTTTGGTTGTAATCAGGCTCTAAAGCAAACTCACCTTTAAGGGCTTGCTCTAAGGTATCGTTTTTAGCAACGATACTTTTATTGCGCCGTCCAAGCTGCTCATTTAAGCGCTCGTGTTGGTTTTCTTGGTCAGCGACAAGCGCAAAATCAGCACGGTGCAGCTCGCCGTATTTTAGATCTACAAAACGGCTGCCCGCATCATTGGTATGACGATTACTTTGAGTAATTAATGTTGAATGTAGAGGTAGGGTCGTGGCATCTACTTTTACCACATGGGTTTTGGCATTGATACCATAAAAATTATATTTACCTTCGGCATCAGTAACTGCAAAATTGCCATTTTCCATATACAGGCGCACACCACCGACACCTATCTCGCCGTCTTGTTTTTGCTGGATGCCGTCACGGTTGATATCATGATAGACTTTACCGACGATGATGCCATCAGTGCTCATCAGCCCACGGCTGACATCAACTTTCCACTGGGTTTCTCTTGAGTACAGCGGTTGGTTCAACTGATTATAAGCGCTGGCAACGGCACGATTAATGCCGTCACCGCCGAGGGCAGAGGAGCCGACTAATACGCGATAAGTGATACTTTTGCTTTCGCCGCCGCGCATCTCTCCTAAATTTAAAACTTGGTATTTACCCTCTGTTTTAAACTCAGTAGTGTGGGCGTTATCAATACGTACACTACCTTTGATGTAATCAAAACCACGCGGCAAGGCGTCATTCAGATGCACATCATAAGCCGTCGCCGCACCATCATTTTTAATGCGGATACTATAATTGACATAGTCGCCAAGCTCTGCCGTCTTGACATCGCCCTCTTTGGTAACTTGTAAACTTGCGTTATCACTGACAATAGCAATCTGGCTATTCACCACGTCTTTAATAGCGATTAAGTCTGCTGGATTAGGCTGCTGATCAAGGCGAACAGAAGGTGCGATACAAGCACTTAATGTGGCGGTTAAGGTGTCATCTTTTAAGGTTTGAATGATTTTATCATTGAGCGCATTAGCGTTATTTTCAGTAGGTGCGCTGAGCTGATATTTCCCCGTATTGTTGCCCGTTTCTATGGCTTTTAGCGAGTAGATGTCACCGGTTTTAGGCGAGGTAATCGTCACCCAAACTTGATCTTTTGCGTCCGGTTGGGCATTACATTGCGCTGAGCTGGCTTCGATATAGACATCCTCGCCCACAGCGGATCTTCTTTTGAAGCCATTAAAAGACCACAGCATAAAATTAATATCAGTCTCAACAATCACCCCACTATCGGTAGTGGTCGCGGTGATTGAGGTATCTTCTAAGAGCGTTGCATCTATTTTGAGGGTTGCAATATCGCCCTCACGCGCCTGAGTATCAGAGAGCGCTTGAATAATCAGCTTAATACTCTCACCCTGAGCGACTTTTATTTGAGTGGTGAGATTATCGAGTATCAGCTCTTTATCCCCACTATCCAAAATCCCGTTATTATTTAAATCTTGATAAATCTTGACATTGGTGATCGCAGTAGGCTGTAAGGTTAAAGAGATGGTGCCATTCAGGTTGCTATTATTGGTTAAGGTGTTCTTCCAAGTGATAGCACTGTTAGGCGCGACGGTCTGCGGCAGAGAGTTGGTGAGTAGCAAATCTGGTTTTATAGAGGATATTTCTTGTAAGCTTACTTGGTTTGAGGTGCTCGAAAACAATAATCCTTTATCACCATTAATATAATAGTGTGCATTGGCAATATTATCGATGACGATGCTAGGCGCAGGCGTGGCTGCAAAACTCGTATTTGATTGCATAAGCATTATAGCAACAGTCAGGGCTGAGAACCCTGTTGCACTTGCTGATAAACGGCTAGACTGAGTACAGTAACGAAGCATATAGGTGCTTATCCAATCAAATCAATAAAACCAATCAAATCAATAAAACAAAATAGTGAGCTTTATTTGGTTTTTAAGAGCGTTAGCGTATTGTCTCTACGCTTAAAATAGCGATAGAGACAATCTTGAATACTATTGACAATGAGTTGTCATTATCAATAGCTGAAGCGTTCAGGTAATTTTTTAGGTAGGTTAAGGAGTGACCGTACCTTTTTAATCAATTTTTACTGCAAACATCAGCGCCGCATATTGCTGTGGTGCTAGCGTAGGGACGGTACCACTTACCTCAGTGGCGTTTACGTTAGCAAGATATGGGTTGCCGACAGGTGCAGTGGTAGCGTCAGGTACATTATCTAGCTTGATATCAAAGACTGTGGCAGTAGTGCCGCTTAATACTGTTGCTTTATTTTTAAAGCGCTCAATCGTATCGCTAATCAGCAGATTATCAAACGAGAAGCGAGAGTCTGTATTTGAAAAATTATTAAAAGCAGAGATTTTATAAACGACACAGTCGCCCTGCTGAGCG
>DAIPIF010000087.1:0-7765 GCA_036770925.1 Psychrobacter sp. | reverse complement strand
TGGATAGTATGGAGCCAAATCATAGGCAGGGTTTGCTGATTAAAAATATCGTCGATGGGCGCGGTCTTGCCTGCCCAATGCCATTGCTCAAAACCAAAGTGGCACTACGTAGCGTAGAGGTCAATGAATCTCTGTATGTCATCGCCACCGACCCCAACTCCCAAGCAGATATCGTGGCGTTTTGTCAGCAAACACCGCATACCAATCACGCGCCTAAATTATGGCTCGCTCTCAATCAGGCGACTCCGTATCAAGATAAACCAGTCACCTTAGACGGTGCTAACAGCGCTCACACATCAGCATTCGATACAATATTTCACTTCATCCTTACCAAAACTGATAGCAACTAAGCAGCGCTATCCTTTACAATTAAGACACTCACTTTTTATTGGTAACTTTGCTTACTTATCCCATTTAATCAAGGTCAAGAATATGGCTACTGACTCAGCGGCGACAGCGCAAAATAATGACAGTCAACACAACAACACTCAAATAACTAAAGTAAATGACAACAAGACAGATAATAAAACAGTGCAAAATAATGAAGACACAGTTGTGCAAACGCCTGCCTCTAGAAGAGAGGCGGATCGCGCCGCCGCCCTAAAAGCTGCCGCTCAGCGTCCGCCTTATGATGCCAGTGCTTTGGAGCATACCAGCACCCGCGACTTAGTGCCTGCGATGCCGACCCATCTGTCCGCACCAGGAGTCAACGTCGGCGCTTATATCAATACCGTGCATCAAATTCCGATTTTGACCCCGACCCAAGAGCAAGAACTGGCGCATCGCTATTATGATGAAGGCGATGTCGAGGCAGCAAGGCTACTGGTGATGTCGCATTTGCGCTTTGTGATTCATATTGCCCGTAGCTATTCAGGTTATGGATTGCCACAAGCAGACTTAATTCAAGAAGGTAATTTGGGGCTGATGAAAGCGGTCAAACGCTTTGACCCCAATAAAGGCGTACGTCTGGTATCCTTTGCGGTGCATTGGATTAAGGCTGAAATTCATGAATTTGTCATTCGTAATTGGCGTATTGTCAAAGTTGCCACCACCAAAGCGCATCGTAAATTGTTCTTTAATTTACGTAGTTTAAAGAAAACCAATAATCAGCTGACTGTAGAAGAAGCGGATGCCATTGCCCTAGACTTAAACGTCACCCGCAAGCAAGTGCTGGAGATGGAATCGCGCCTGACTTCCTATGACGCCTCGTTTGAGGCGCAATCAAGCGATGACGATGACGGTCGCTACGCCCCGCAGTTGTTTTTGGAAGATGGTATCGACCCTGCCGAGATAGTAGAAGAGTCTGATTGGGAAGAAAACAACTCATCGGAGCTGATAGCGGCGATGGAGACGTTGGATGAGCGCTCGCGTGATATCGTTGAGCAGCGCTGGCTTACCGAGCAAAAATCCACCTTGCATGAACTGGCAGCGGTTTACTCCATTTCAGCGGAGCGCGTGCGCCAAATTGAAAAGAATGCGATGGATAAAATCCGTGAAGCCATGACCATTGATAGCGTGATTTTGCCTGATGACCTTCAATAACTTGCAGTAATTTGCAATAACTTATAATAATTCACAATAACGCATAAGCCGATTATTTAAAGTCAGTAGCTCAAAGGCAATAATTCATAAGCCAGTAATGTAGAGGGTAAACGATGGTAAATTGGATTACAATTGCGGCGATTAATATGGCGATTGCGGTGGCGCTTGGGGCATTTGGAGCGCATGGTCTCAAAAACATTGCCAGTAGTCAGCAGCTCGACTGGTGGCAAACGGCGACCTTGTATTTGTTTGTGCATGGGTTAGGATTATTGGTGGTTGGGCTACTGATTCGTCTTAATTACGTCAGTCAGACCAGTGCTTGGCTGCTACAAATCGGGGTCATTATTTTTGCAGGTAGCCTCTATAGCATGACCCTTGGCGCACCGCGTTGGTTTGGCGCTATCACGCCCATCGGCGGCGTACTGATGATTGCAGGCTGGACATGCCTTGCTATCAGTGCCGCCCGCTTGGGTAAACCGATAAGCTAAAGGTCAATAATAACATTAAGGAATTCTTATTATGAGCGATATTATAGTCAATGGCAAAGCCCTACAAACCACCCATCAAACGGTGCAACAGCTCATTAATGAGCTCGGACTCAGTACGGGGCGTTATGCGGTCGAAGTAGATGGCGAGCTGATACCCAAGGCTGAGCTGATAGAATTGCCTATCCACGACGGCATGACTATTGAGGTGGTACAAGCGGTTGGTGGTGGTTAATCCCTAGCAAAACTATCTCATAACCCTATCTTATCAAAACGACCTCATAAATAGCTCAATAAAAAGACCTCAACGTTTTAAGCATTGAGGTCTTTTTTTATGAGCTATTTATGAGGCTATTTATTTTATACGGTGATTAATAAATCAGTCATAGCTCAGCTTAGAGCTAACTCAGCCCTAACAGGGCGACTACGCGGTCGGTTCAACGTCTTCTACCGCCAGTTCACCTTCGGCATAACGTCCGTCACGCCCTGCCCCTTGGGACTTTTTATCTTGTAGACGGGTTTTATATTTACGAACTTGTCTATCGAGTTTGTCTGCCATCTCATGAATAGCTTTATACATATCATCGTCATAAGACTGCACAAACATCTCATTGCCTGAAACACGTAGAATGGCTTCAGCTTTGTGGCTCTTTTTACCACCGCCGCTATTGTCTAACGACAATATCACTTGGATACTCTGAATCTGGTCAAAATGACGTTCAATTTTGTCCATTTTTTCACGAACGGCAGTTTCCATGGCTTCGGTAATACTGATATGGTGACCACTGATAGATACATTCATATTAATATCCTTATATTTATCTCTAATAACTTCTGATAGCTAACAGGTAAAATGCAACTTATATTTTTACCTTACCTCACCAATAATAAACCCTAATGACTGTCTCAATATCTGTAGTGCTGTGGGCACTTATTTTATTATCTCTTATTATAAATAAGGCGTGTCACCTTATACTGACATCGATTAATAGGTCGTTTTTTATTATTGATGTGCCTCTAATTTGTCATGAAAACGAGGCAGTAGCAAGCGAGAATACTGTAATTAAATGTAATATTTATTTTTATGGTTGGCTATATTAAGCCCATTGGAGAAATTTTATTATGTATTCAATAGCTTAATGACAAAATCATTTTAATTTAGCGACAGTGGCATTTTAATACTTTTGCTTGCGCTGAGTGGAGGAGCCGATATTCATTGCCTCACGATATTTGGCAATGGTACGGCGGGCGATATCGATACCCTCTGTGGCTAAATGGGCTTGGATACGGCTGTCTGATAGCGGTTTTTTGGGATTTTCATCGGCGATTAATTGCTTGATGGTGGCGCTAATAGCGGTCGAGGAGACGTCGCCTTCACTGCTGCTAACGTGCGAGGAGAAGAAGTGTTTGAGCGAAAATAGCCCTTGCGGGGTTAAGATGCTCTTATTGGTGGTGAGCCGTGAGACCGTCGATTCATGCAAATCTACTTCCTCTGCAATGTCCTTTAAGATAAGCGGCTGCATGCCCGTCGCGCCTTGTAATAAGAAGGCTTGCTGACGGCGCACGATACTGGTGGCGACTTTGAGTAGGTTCTGATTACGCTCCTCGATACTGCGAATAAATAAACGCGCATCCACGAGATTGTCCCGCAAATATTGATTATCAGGGCTGTCATCGCCACGTTTTACAAGGTTGGCATATTCTTTATTGACTTGCAGTTTGGGCAAGGTTTCAGGATTAAGACGGACATGCCAGCCCACATTGTCTTCCGATTGTGTAGTCTTGATATCAGTCTGAGTATTGATATGAGTATGGGCATCTGTTTGCTTATCAGCAGGGGCTTTAGAGCGTATCGCGGTGACCAAAATATCAGGGATATCATAGCTTTCAGGCGGCAAGGTATACTCCGGCTGGCGGCTTTGAAACGCCAAACCCGGTGCAGGATTCAGCCGACGTATCACGCTCAGCGCGGGGGTGATATCCTCAGGTTGCAGTCCTGTCTCTTCAGTTAGGGCTTTGATATTATTACTCACCAAATGCTCGCTGGCAGATAATAAGACTTTGGCATGGGCTAAATGCGCGGTATCAGGGTCGAGCTGATTGAGCTGCAAAAGCAGACATTCACTCAAATGACGCGCGCCAACTCCTAGCGGATCACAGGACTGTATCATTCGCAGGACGGCTTGTATCTCGCCGCGCTCAATTTTTGTTTGCCACTGATAAAAGCTGGCGATGGTATTTAAGCTTTGGGCGAGCTCATCAATATCTAAGCGCACAAAACCCATATCATCCATAGAATCCATGAGGTGGTCAGCGATGAGCATATCAGTATCAGATAAACGCTTAAAATTAAGCTGCCAACGTACATAGTCTTGAATGCTGGCACTGGTGCTGCCTTGATAGCTATCATGCTCATCATAGGCGCTCGCGCTCACGGAGCCACTAGCCGCCGAGGCATAATTGCCGCCATCGATACTCGTAAAAGCGTCAGTCTGCATCGTATCACTAGCCATATTGGCATAGTCATCAGGGCTGCTGTCATTGTCCATCGCATTATTATCAATGCCAGATTGTTGCAATTTATCCAAGCTATCGCTAAAGCTGTCGTCATCGCTATGATAGCTATCTGAGCCCTCAGTGGTCTGGTTATTCCACGTCTCAAGCGTCAAAGGCGGCTCAAATCCAGACTCTATGCTGTCGCTATCATAAGCATCCTCCTCCTCCACTCTTTCGAGCAGCGGATTACTATCCAGCTTCATCTGAACTTCTTGCGCGAGCTCCAAACTTGAGAGCTGCAATAGTTTGATGGCTTGCTGCATTTGCGGGGTGAGTTTTTGTGAGGTGGCAAGCGTGGTCGCTAACCCAAATGACATACTCATAGGTGGTGGTTTACACTCCCATACTCAGATAGTATTTGATGGTTGTTCATCATTATTTATGATTTTGATACAATTAAGGTAGGACGATAGCATTTTTTGGCATATTTTTGCGCGAATACTTCAGTAATGCTGATGATAATAAGTCAGCGGCATACTAATCATCCTAGGCTTACCTATCAGTCTATCTCTAAGCCTTATGAATATTAACAATATGTTTCAAGTTTGTCATACCTTATCGCCTGATAATGCTAATTTTTGCTACTATAATCGTACTGCGGTGCTTAATCGCTACGAAAACCCTAAATGAGATACTATGATGAATACAGCCACTACGCGTAAACCGCTGACGGTTGCCGCCGTGCAAATGAGTAGTCAGCAAGATGTTAGAGCCAATCTAGCAACGATTAAAGCCGCCATTATGGATGCCCGTGCGCAAGGGGCACAGCTTGTCGTGTTGCCCGAGAACTGCTGTAGCATGGGCAGACAGTTTGCGCTGGCTGAACGTTTTGATGAGTTATCAGCGACGCTGGCAGGTTATGCGCGTGAGAGTGGGGTTTATCTGTTGGCAGGGACGCTGCCTTGTGCGTATCGTCCTGATGGTAGCACGATTGCCGATGGGCGCTTGCGTCAAGTCAGTCAACTGTTTGCGCCTGATGGCAAAATGGTGGCGCGTTATGACAAAATCCATCTGTTTACCGCGACGGTGGCGGATAAGCAAGGCAGTTATAACGAGGCGGCGACTTTTGAGCCAGGGGAGCAAACGCTGGTCGCCCCTATTGAGATGAATAATAGCGTCTATCATTTGGGCATGATGGTGTGCTTTGATTTGCGTTTTCCAGCACTGGCTCAGCGTCTGCGTCAAGCAGGTGCTGATATGCTCAGTGCGCCCGCAGCTTTTACTTATTTGACGGGACAGGCGCACTGGTCGCTACTGTTGCAGGCGCGCGCTTTGGACAGTCAATGTCTGGTGATTGGGGCGGCGCAAGGTGGGACGCATTATTATAAAGACGACATGGTGCGCGAGACTTGGGGGCATACCGCCATTACGGATTTTAATGGTAAAATCATCGGCAGTTATGATGATAGCGAATTGCTAGGCACGGCAGCGGATGCTCAGTATGCGCTCGTTTTGGCAAATCTGGACACCCCAGCACAACGGCAAGCGCGCCAAAGCATGCCTATTTTTGACTGTCATCGTTTGGCTTAATATTAGGTTTTAGGTGCTTTATTATCACTGCTAGAGGGGTGGCTGGCACGCGGATGGGCGCGGTCATACACTTGGGTTAATTTGGCAAAATCAACATGGGTATAAATCTGGGTGGTGCCGATATCGCTATGACCGAGCATCTCTTGCACCGCACGCAAATCGCCACTACCCGATAGCATATGTGAGGCAAAGCAGTGGCGCAATAAATGCGGCGTCATGTTTTGGGCGATACCGGCACGCGCGCTAGCGACTTTTAGGCGCTGCTGCACTGCGCGTGTGGAGAGTCGCAACCCTAACTTTTCACTGATAAATAAGGCGCTATCGCACTGCTCAAGCCATAACTGCCGATGCGGTAGATATATATTTATAGCAGCCGCCGCTTTTTGACCGATTGGCACGAGGCGGGTTTTATTACCTTTACCGTGCACCCGCACGCGCAAATCAGCCAAATCAATATCGGCTAAATCGAGCGCGACGAGCTCGCCCACCCGCAAACCGCTACTATATAATAGCTCAAACATCGCCTTATCACGCAGCCACAAACGCGCCTGCTGTGGCGTATCAGGCATAGATTGGTCAAGCAGTTGGGTCAATAAATCCACATCAGCGATAGACGGCAAGGGTCTAGGACTGCGCTTGAGCTGATAGCCGGTACTGGGATTAATCCGCGCCAGCCCCTCCGCAATCAGCCAGCCATAAAAGTGGCGAATCGCAGACAGCTCTTGCTGGACGCTGGCAAGAGCGAGCTTGTCCTCATCGAGACGCTGGCTGATATGCTGCGCTAATTGACGCTTATCGCAGCGCGTCCATGTCAGCTGCTTGCCCCGTAGAAATAACGCCAATTGCTGCACCCCAGCAAAATAAGCACTTAAAGTATGCGGGGAGTGATTGCGCACCGCTAATACCTCAAGCCAGTGGCGCACAGGGACGAGCAGCGCCTCTAACGCGGCATCCGACTCGATATGCTGCGGCAACTGAGATTTAAAGCTCATTTAGCGGGTGGGACTGAACTTGATGCCCGCTTGTGCCATCAGTCCATCGGGACTAAACACGCCCTCATATACAAAGGCGGTAGGACCTGCCATCATCACCGCATAACCCGGCTGCCAACGCACTATCATGCTGCCGCCATAGAGCTGGGCACGGATATCTTCGCCTTCATCGAGCCAACCCTCACGCACCCCAACCGCCACCGCCGCACAAGCGCCTATGCCACAGGCTTGGGTCTCGCCAATACCGCGCTCATAAACCCGCAGACGAATATGGCGCTGGTTCATCACTTGCATAAAGCCGACGCTCACGTTATCTGGAAATGCCGAATGTGCCTCAAGCGCGCCGCCCAACGTCTCGACATCCGCATCTAAGACCTCATCGACTTTAATGATGGCATAAGGACTGCCCATATTGGCAACATATAATTGCACAGGCATCCCTGCGACACTCAAATGATAAGCGTTTTGGATTTTGGTAGTCGCTTTTGGGGTAAATGGAATCTCATTCGGCTCAAACTTCGGCTTGCCCATATCCACCTCAACCCAGCCATAACGGTCGGTGGTCAAAGAAATAATACCGCTCGCCGTCTCAACCCGCAGGCGCTGCTTAAAGGACAGCTTACGCGCTTGCACAAAACGGGCAAAACAGCGCGCGCCATT
>DAIPIF010000086.1:5512-7824 GCA_036770925.1 Psychrobacter sp. | reverse complement strand
AAGAGCTGCGTACTTGGCTAAAGAATATCCACCACGAGCTCGGTATTACTAGCATTATGGTGACGCATGACCAAGAAGAGGCGCGGGCGATATCGGATGAGATTGTGGTGATGAATCATGGTCGCGTTGAGCAAGTCGGTACCTCAGAGGAGCTGATTCACCAGCCAGCCAACGCTTTTGTGAGTGATTTTATGGATTTAGTATAGGGTTTAATAAAGTTATAGCCGTTTTATTTTCAACGGACGATACGATACTAAAAAGACCACTATTTATAGTTGGTCTTTTTTTATGCAAGATTGTGCCTGTAAAGTTAAAAGTGACAGCGCTTATGCACCATAAAAGGCGAAAATACGCCGCATTATTGGTGCTTGGTAAATAACTTACAACAGGCATTGTAAATGCTAATAATTATCGTTATTATATTAAAGCTAAATGAAAACGTAGTAAGATATTGATTATTAAGCGACTCTTGTATTGCCATCGGTATCTATTAACCCGTATTTATCGCAAATCTCGATAGAATAGGAGCCCGTCCATGTACGTATGTATCTGCAATAGCGTCAAAGAAAAGCAAATTCAGGCGGCTATTGCCGCGGGCATTGACAGCCTTGATGGTCTAAAAGATACGCTAGATGTGGCGACTTGCTGCGGCTGCTGTGAGCCGATGGTCAATGATTATTTAGAGGCGCACCATGCCAAACTTGACGCTATGGCATATGCTGTTTAGCTTAATGCGTACCTTATTGCTCGTTCCTAACGATTACACCTCTATAACCCCTATGTGCTACACTCATAATATAAAATAGTGAGTAAATAAGCGAATAAAGGAGTATATATCATGATAGGTGACCCAAAAGTTATTGAGTATTTAAACTATTTGCTCGGTGGTGAGCTGGCGGCGCGTGACCAGTATTTTATCCATTCTGAGATGTATGCTGAGTGGCATTATGGCAAGCTCTATGAGCGTATTCATCATGAAATGCAAGATGAAACCATGCATGCGCAAGCTATTATTCGCCGTATTTTAATGCTCAGCGGCACGCCAAATATGAGCGTCAATGATATCCATGTCGGCAAAAGCGTCCCTGAAATGCTGCAACTTGACCTTGATCTTGAGTACGCGGTACAAAAAGATCTTAAAAAAGGCATCGCTCTATGTGAAGAGGTGCATGATTATGTCACTCGTGAGATTTTGCTTGAGCAGCTCAAAGATACCGAAGAAGACCACGCCCATTGGCTTGAGCAGCAGCTAGGTCTTATTGATATGGTCGGTTTGCCCAATTATTTACAGAGCCAAATGGCAGAAGTGCCACCAAATTTGGTATAAGGCAAACGTCACTGCTTAATGACGGCGAAGCTGGCAAAAAAGCCACGCAAGGGATGAGGGAGAACAAAGATGACAGGTGATAAAGAGGTTATTCGCGCATTAAATAAAGTGCTTGGGCAGTCGTTAATTGCGATTAATCAGTATTTTTTGCATGCTAGAATGGCGCAGCATTGGGGACTAGATGCCTTAAATAACACCCTATATGCGCAGTCCATTAGCGAGATGAAGTGGTCAGATGCGCTGATTGCCCGTATATTGTTGTTAGGTGGTCTGCCAAACCTACAAGAATTGGGTAAAATTTATATCGGCGAGGATGTGCCCGAGATTATCGAGTGTAATCTGCGTTTAGAGAAGCAAAAGTTTGACATTATTACCGCAGCGATGACGCTTTGTGAGTCGCAGCAAGATTATGTCTCACGCCAGCTACTGACCACCCTCAAAGACGGTAATGAAGAGTATGAGGATTGGCTTGAGACTCAAGAGGACTTAATAAAAGCGCTAGGGATTGAGAATTATATTCAAGCACAAATGAATGAATAATAGCGATTAAGTTTTGAGCGAGCTTTAAGATTTTTTGCTCATAAAAAAGCTCTGCCAAATATAAAAATGTCAGCTTATTGTTATGAAGTTGGCATTTTTATATTGGCAGAGCTTTATTTAATACAAACCGCGACCGTCTTCAGGTTTTAGGCGCAAGAAGTATAGACCTGATAAAATAGTCATGATACCCAATAGCCAATACGTGCTTTGAAATGCGCTCAGAATATCCAGCTGCATGCGCTCACCTAAGATATTCAACACTGCCGCCCCAAAAGCAATCCCAAAGCTAATCGCTAATTGCTGATTGACCGCCATTAAACTGTTACCGCTACTGGTTTGCGTGCCTTGCAAATCGCCGATAGTAATGGTGTTCATTGCGCTAAACTGCAGTGAATTACAAGCACCCATCACTGTTAAAATAGGAATAAACCACCGCCACTGTGAT
>DAIPIF010000086.1:0-5502 GCA_036770925.1 Psychrobacter sp. | reverse complement strand
GTATTTGCCACCAGCACGTTACGGTAGCTGTAGCGCTGAATAATTTTACTGACAAAAGGTTTAACCCCAATGGCACCAACGGCGATAGGCGCTAGCAGCCAACCTGCCTGCGAGGGTGAATACTCAAACACCACTTGCAGTAGTAGTGGTAATAAAAACGGCACCGCGCTGATACCAATGCGGGTAAATAAATTGCCGGTAATGCCAATGCGAAAGGTGCGAATATTAAATAAAGTCAATGGAAATAAGGGCGCAAGCCGGCGCTTGGCGTGCCAGACATAACCGCCGAGCAATAACGCCGCGACTCCAGCAAGCATCAATCCTGTCATGGCGTGACCGCTCTGTGAGCCCAATTCAACCGCCAAAGTCATGCCGCAAGCCGCTGCGGCAAACAATAAAAACCCTGTCCAATCTAAACGTTTGGTGTCCTCAAACAATGCCGGCACCAGCTTTTTTGCCATGATAAAGCCGGCAATACCCATCGGCACGTTGATTAAAAATATCCAGTGCCAACTGGTATATTGCACGATATAACCGCCTAATAGTGGTCCTACCAAAGGCGCAATCAGGGCGGGTATCACCGCAAAGTTCATCACGGTTAATAGCTGATTACGTGGGTAAGACTTGACCAAAATCAGCCGCGCCACCGGCGTCATCATTGCCCCGCCAATCCCTTGTAGCACCCGCGCGGCGATTAAAAAGTCCAAAGTCGGCGAGGCGGCGCATAATATCGAGCCAATAGAGAAGATAATAATCGCTGCCAAAAATACGCGCCGTGTGCCGTGTTTATCCGCCAAAAACCCACTAATCGGAATAAATATCGCCAACGTTAACGCATAACTAATCACTGCCCATTGCATCTTGAGTGGCGACTCACCCAAAGCCCCTGCCATCTGTGGTAATGAGGTATTTAAAATAGTGGCGTCTAAAATTTGCATAAACAACGCCACTGCCAGCACATAAGGCAAATACTTATGCTGAATAGGGCTGAGTATTATTTGGGTCGTATTGTTGGTTAGAATGGCTGTATTTTTATCGGGTATATCGGGCATAAATAAGGTATCTTTAATTAAGGTATTTTTAATTAGCAAAGCTGAACACGTTAATCATTAATCATTAATCATCACTAATGAAGCATCAGCCCTATAAAGCGAGCCTACAACCAAAATTAATATAACACTAAACATAGGATATGTTATGAATAATAAGTGTCATCAAAATAATACTTATACTCCGCCAAAGATTTGGACAAATGATAAAGAAAATGGCGGCAAATTCGCCAGCACCAACCGCCCAACCGCTGGCGCGCGCCACGAGCAAATCCTGCCCGTAGGGGAGGCGCCCCTGCAACTGTATTCTCTTAACACCCCAAATGGGGTCAAAGTAAATATCTTGCTTGAGGAGCTAAAAGAGCTTGGTATCACTGATGCCGCCTATGATGCTTATGAGATTGACATCTTGAATGGCGACCAGTTTGGCTCAGGCTTTGTGGCAATTAATCCTAATTCCAAAATTCCAGCACTGGTGGATTATGCGGCTCAAAACAATGATGGCGAGCCTATCGCTATTTTTGAATCGGGGGCGATTTTATTATATTTGGCAGAGAAGTTTCAGCAGTTTATACCCATGCAGCAAGGCGCTACAAGGGCAGAGTGTCTGTCATGGGTGATGTGGCAAATGGGCAGTGCGCCTTATTTGGGCGGCGGCTTTGGGCATTTTTACGCTTACGCCCCTGAGCCGATGGAATACCCCATCAACCGCTTTACGATGGAGACCAAGCGCCAGTTGGATGTGCTAGATAAGCATTTAAAAGATCGCAGGTATATCTGCGGCGATACTGATGAGGATTACACGATTGCCGATATCATCATTTGGGCATGGTATGGACAGTTGGCGCTTGGGGCGCTGTATGAGGCGGGGGACTTCCTACAAGTCGCTGACTACTCGCATCTACAGCGCTGGGCGCAACAAATCGCTCAGCGTCCCGCAGTCAAACGCGGCGTTGATGTAGTGCTGCAGCCGCTAAAATAGCCCGAACATCAGCGACTGATCAGCAACACTACTGACACACCCCGAGCATTTTATAAGGCTAATAAGTGGCGAACTTGTTAGCCTTAGTGGTTTTTAGCATAAATAACGCCTAATAAATCAATTGCTTAGTATTGCTTATATCCATATTAATACACTACTATAATAGATAGAAACATGAGTACGTTAAGCTACTGTCATGACCATACAGAAATACAATAATAAATAAGGATGACCATGCTTGAAGAGAGTATTGTAAACCGTAATTTTTTAAGGCACATGCTGCCTGCCGCTGCCACTATCACCCTTGCAACAGCGCTGCTCCTGCCGATAGCAGCGCTGGGGTCGGTCGAATTCACCCATCAAGATTGGCAAGTGGCGTGTGATAATACCCGTACTTGCCGGCTAGTAGGCTATCAGGCTGAAAATAATAGCGAGCTGCCCGTTGCCCTGCTATTGGTTCGCCGTGCAGGCAGCTCTGCTGAGGTAACCGGTAAAGTAAAACTGGGCGGTGCCAAAGAAAGCTCCGCTAAGTCCTTGATGCAATTGGGCAATCGTCATCGAATCTCATTATTTATCAATGATAAAGACTTGGGTGAAACCAAACCGTTCTCGACCCCCTCAGGTGACGCTGAATTAACTTCAGCACAAGTCTCCGCCCTGCTTGAGGCGCTGAGCAAATCCAGCAAAATTGAGCTGGTGGTACGCAATACCCGCTGGCAGTTATCTGATAAAGGTGCAACCGCCGTCATGCTAAAAGCCGATGAAGCCCAAGGGCGGATAGGCACTGCCAGTGCTTTTATCAGCCAAGGCGCCAATAACAAACCCGATAGCCAAATATTAAATCCCAAGCCCGCCCCAGAGCTGCGCTTAGTGCTGCCGCAATCGAAGCCAAGTGCCAATAGCAAAAAATTTGCTATGAGAGCATCAACGCTCGCAGCAGTGCTATCAAGCACCCTCACAGATGTCAATGACGAGTGCCCTAAGCTCAACGATAAAACCCCATGGCAAGTCAAACGCCTAAATGACCAGCAACTGCTTTTGCAGCATAATTGCTGGTTAGCGGCGTATAATAGTGGCGATGGCATCTGGGTCATTAATGACCGTAAACCCTATAATCCCACCCTCGTCACCACCAATGCCAGTACTTATAATGACAAAGGCACCATCAGCGCGGTACAAAAAGGGCGCGGGATTGGTGACTGTTTTAGTAAAACAGAGTGGGTATGGACGGGCAAAAGCTTTAGCAAAAGTTATGAGAGCACCACAGGGCTGTGTCGCCTTATAGATGCTGGCGGGGCGTGGGATTTACCGACTTACGTCACTCAAGTAAAAACCGCCGGCTAAGTTAAAAGGGCGTGAGCAGACGGTTTTTAGCACTGCTTTATATCATTCATAAAAATAATTAGGTATCTTTGATATACTATGCTATACTACGCACCCACGTTAGCTAAGCTTACGTGAATTATGAGATTGATAACATCGCCTGCGATTTTGGGTCTAGGATGACCGTGAGTAATTGTTGCCGATGATTTTGTGTACTTAAATGACATTTTATTTAATGATTTAAACCTTGTTATTTTTGACTCATATCTTATCTACTAGCCTCCAATAATAGGCTAAATTGTTTGTTATTTGCATTTATCTACTCTGGATATGAGTATGTATAAACTGCCAATGACAGGCAAGGATAGGACACTCGGCACTACCACCAAAATACGTCAGACAGCATGTCGCGCTTGTTATTCGAACCTATCGATAGTGATAGCGGGTAACCAGCGCGTGTGATGAACGGTTATCAGTGGTAGGCAACAAGTTCGCTGAATTTACAGCGGCTTTACTTACCAAGGATTCTTATGACTGACATCTTATCTGCAATTGCTGCTGAAAACGGCATCATCGAAAACACCGCTACTGTAAATACTGACACCCCAAGCACTGATACCGATGTTGCTGAAGAAAACAAAATTACTTTTAGCCAGCTTAATATTGCCAAGCCGATTTTGACCGCGCTTGAGCGTAGTGGTTATACCCATCCAACGCCTATCCAAGAACAAGCCATTCCTTTTGCGCTTGCCGGTCGTGACCTGTTATTATCTGCGCAAACGGGTAGTGGTAAAACCGCGGCTTTTGTTATTCCAGTATTGGATCGTTTAAGCCGTGCTACTAGCTTTGATAAATTAACCAAAGCCCTTATCCTAACGCCAACGCGTGAGCTTGCTCAGCAAGTCCATGATAGCGTACGTACGTACTCAAAAGATATGCGTGGTCTGTTTTGTGTACCCTTAGTAGGCGGCGCACCTTACAACGGTCAGATTACCGCTTTGAAAAAAGGCGTACAAGTGATTGTTGCGACCCCAGGTCGTTTGCTTGACCATATCAATGCCGGTCGCGTTGATTTATCAAACCTTGAAGTATTGGTACTTGATGAAGCGGATCGTATGCTAGACATGGGTTTTGCGGATGATATCAATGATATCTTAAGAGCAGCGCCTGATAATCGTCAAACCATTATGTGTTCAGCTACTTGGGATGGTCCTGTTGGCAAAATCGCCGCAAGCTTCACTAAGAACCCTGAGCGTGTGGCTATCAAAGTTGAATCAGCGCATATTGACGAAAAAGTATATTACTGTGATGACTTCAATCATAAAAACAGTATTTTGGACAAAATCGTTTGTGCTAATGATGTCGACCAAGTGATTATCTTTGCCGCAACCAAACGCAGCACTGAAAAACTGGCAAACTCTCTACAAGAGCAAGGGCATAAAGCCAGCTTCTTACATGGCGATTTGCCACAAAGCAAACGTAACCGTATCGTGCAAGACTTGCGTAATGGTAAATGCAAAATCTTAGTGGCAACCGACGTTGCTGCCCGTGGTCTTGACGTGCCAGCACTGTCACACGTGATTAACTATGACTTGCCACGTCAAACTGAAGACTACGTGCATCGTATCGGTCGTTGTGGTCGTGCCGGTCGTACTGGGGTTGCTATCAGCTTATGTAGCATGGATGACCGTCCACAGCTCAATGCTATCAACCGTTATCTAAATCGCAAGATGGATGTAGAAGTCATTGAAGGCATGGAGCCTAAGAAGACTTATGTTCCAAGCGAAAACAAAGGTAATACTCGTGGCCGTGGTCGCGGACGCTCAAGTGGCGGCGCTAATGGTAGTGGTCAGGGTCGTGGTCGTTCAGCGGGTGGTTACGCAGGCAAGCCAAGCACTGGTGGTCAAGGTCGTGGGCGCTCAAGCGATAGCGCAGCACCAAGTCAACGCGCCAGCAATGACAGTGGTTATGCTGGTAAGCCACGTGACGCGTCAGGTAAGCCTAATGAGCGCGCGGGTGGCAAACCATATCAAGGCAAACGTACTGGCGCACCTAGCCGCGGTGATAGCACTGGCGTTCCACGTGGTGAGCGCGCTGCAACGGGTCGTGGTCGTCCAAGTGGCAGCCAAGGTCGCCCAGCGGGTCGTG
>DAIPIF010000085.1:0-7855 GCA_036770925.1 Psychrobacter sp. | reverse complement strand
TGGTATTGGTTTTAGGGATTGACTGGTTATAAACTGAGCCTGTGGTATCGTCATATATAAACTTGTTTGACCAGCGCGTTTGTGCTGATTGGCTGGATGCTTTAACCAATTTAGTCTCTTTGATCTCACCGGTGCTTCTGTCAGTGACATACATTAAGACTTGATCATCTTTGCCCTTAAAGATATTGGCTTTGACGTATTCAAGCGCTTCTCTTACTGGGATGGCCGCTGCTGGCGTGGCTGCTGGCGTTTCCGCTGGCTTGTCTTCAGCGCCGCGCTTCGTTCCCACTAACGTTAATTCAGTTTTTAGGATTTGCCCTAAGCGATCGCGGCGCTTAATAATCTCATCGGTTGCCCCGCCGGCTGATTTCTCGTTATCTAAGATGGATTGAGCCATATCGATAAGATCTTGGCGGCCAGTGCGATAGGCCTGTAACAACTGGTCGCGCCCATACAATCTCGCGCGTGCTAATTCATCGGATAAGCGGTAAAACTGTTCAATAGGTAAGGCTTTGACCGATTCTATAGTCATATCCCATTCTATAAATCGCTTACCGCTGGTCGCTAAGCTCTTAATAATAGCTTCCATTTTGTTGTATTCATCAGCTTGGCTTTTGGCTGCGATCTGCTCATCGGTTAGCTTCATATCAGGATCAAAAATAAGCTCGCTTACTGGCGCTTTCATATTGCCGCCATCATCCACAAAGATAGCCGCTTCGCTGTCCGTGGGTGAGTATCGCTTGAATATACCGCGACTTACTTCACTGCCATTTGAGATCCATATAACGGCATCGCCCTCTGAGAAAATACCGGCCGCTGGTTGTTGTGGCTCGGCCGTGGCCGTGGCGGCGGGTGCTTTCATGGCGGCATCGATCTTGGCGTTAAGATCTGCAATATCGGTATCTAATTGGCCAATAACGGCGTTCTTTTCTTCGATCAGCTTTTCAGCGTCCAGTAATGCTTGTGCATCGGCCGCATTACGCATCTGAGTGGCTTTAAAACGTTTTGAGTTCTTAGCAGCGACGCGCATGATTCGACGTGCCAGCACTGGTAATTGCACGTTATCGCCCTGCTTTGGTGATAAGGCGGCGGTAACGTCACGCTTATTCAGCATCCACTTCCATGAGATCATTGTGTCGCTTGGTAGTAGCTTAGATGGCAAGGTGCTGGGTTTATGAAACCATATCGATAACTTTTGCCCGTCTGACAGATCAAAGACAAACGCGATATTAACAACGCCTTGGCGCTTAAACTCTTTGGTTTGCGTGGCATCAGTGACTTTTAATTCATCATTGCCAACACGTACCAGCGCTTTTAATAGGCGCTCTCTTAGCAAGGTTAAGCGCTGTTTTGTCTCCATCAAGGCATCAAAACTGGCTTCTTTTGCATCCATGCAATAAAGGGCTTCAGCTAGATCAAACTCTGTCACCAGCTCATTACGTGTGTCGGCGCGTGTTATATCGAGATATAAGCGGCTATATTTACCGCCATGGCTGATCAAGTCCGCTTCGCCGCCCCATTGCACGCTATCAAACGTCACGCGTTCGGCCTCAATATTTAATTCAGGCGCGGTGATCATAGGTAGGAAATTTTTGTTTTGCGATGGGTTGTCTAGCAACTTGTTAAAACTGTCGATTGACCACGTATCGGGCTGGCCGCCGGTGAGATCATCAAATTGTGGGTTGGTCAAAACAACGCAGTTATCGCCGCCTAAATAGGCCAGCTGGCTATTGGCAATCTGCTTGGCGTGCAAACTGTCGAACGCGCCGCCAATAACAAGCGTGTCCACATAGCGGCGGTCGCTGGTAAAGATGCTAGCAACGTGCCAGCTATCATCGTTACTGCCGACTGACGCATCAAAACCTAGCCCATCAAAACCAGCCTTATCCGCAATAACGGCGGGTAGGTCACGATAGCAGCCAGTAATGCGGCCGGTTTCATAGCGGTTATGCTTTTGAGTGAATGAGCCATCGGGCTGTTTGATATGTTGATTGGTGTGTGCTTTGCTTTCTCTGATATATGCCATTTCGCCGTACCTATAAGAAATTGATAAGATACGGCTATTTTGACAAGTTTTGCGGGTAGTCGTTTAGGGGTGTTCCATGCGGTTAGCGCTCAAAAAACAATGGGCGTATTTTTTGGAATGTGATCGACTCTTTAATAACCTCGCTACGGCCGCTAGCGCTGGCTTCAGTGCGGCCGCCTTTAGCTGCCACAATCCAAGATCGTGTTACGGTTGGCGGGTCGTATGGGTTTTTATGATCAAGCAATCCTACTGTTAGTTTAAAAGAGTATTTACGCGGCTCATTTACCGTGCCATCGGTATTGAACGCTAGGTTATAGCACGCTCTAAATGACTTGAAAATATCACCTCGGCCTGTCTCAATAAACGTCAATTCCATATCATCGGCGGTTTTTTGTGTTAATAGGCCAGCGGGTAGCGCGCCCGCATAAAACAATTCAGCTTCAGCACTGCCTAACGATAGATCTGCCTCTGTCACAAGATAGCTAAGCGTTTTATCTTTAAACCACGGTATATCGCTGCCAATACCAAAAACATCCTCAAAAGTCACAACATACATGCACTGCAATAGCACGCCATGCGCAATCACTTCGCCATATATTTTTTTAGCGATCCGCATAGGGGTTAAGGGTACCCAGCCTCTCCCATATTCTATGCCCTCTGAAAAGCTATCTTTGATCCTACCTATGGTTAAAAATCTATCTTTCATCGTCGTCGTCCTCAAAATCCAACTCATCAGGCAATTCATCGTCCGCTGGCACGTCCGCCTGTGGTTGGCCGGCTTGCGGCATACCGTGTTCACCCTCTGCCGGTGGCATGGCGGTGATAGCGATAGCGATCTTCGCGGCCAATGCCACGTCATAACCCATTTCGTCCTCTAGGATCAGCTGCACGGTTTCTTTATCCAGCCCCAGCTCTTTTAACATTTGGATCGCTTGCGCTTGAATGGTCGTCGTATTGGCGCGGTTCTGCTTATTGTTTAAGGCTTGCGTGGCCGCCGCATTTTGGTCGCTGTAGAAATCAAACTGCCATGGATACTCCTTGGCATCAAAATATTCGCCGTACTTAATGCCCCAGTGAATACTCATTAAGTGATTAAACGCATCAATGCACGCCTGACGGATCAACATAGATCGGCGCATGATTTGTGCGGATGTATGGAACGCTGCGCCATCACCTAAGCCGCCCGCCAGCATGTCCGCCCAGCCGATCAAGGCAAGGTCAATACCTAGCCCGCCAGCCAAACGGCGCAAATTGATCATCAAGGTATTTTCACTAAGCGGTGCCTGTCTTTGGGATATATCGCCAACGGATTGCAAGATCTGTTTTTCACCCCATTGCGGTAAGATATGGTACTTAGTACCGTGCAAGGCTTCGCCGCCCTTAAAAGCGTCTTCAATTTGGTTGCGATAACTGCCTAACATATCACTGAGGCCTTTTTTATATTTCTTAGCCTGTTCCGGTGGCATACCCTCCATGTTGATGGTTAAAAAGGCTTGCTTCACACTGTCTGCAATTTGCTGGTTATTAAGGCCGGCACGGCTGATAGTCACGTCTTGCCATGCTTCCTCAATCGGATATAAAAACGATCCGCCCACCTCACTTGGTAAAATAGGGTTGTCATAACGCTTGTCATAAATAAGCGTCTTTTCATCCTGCCATACTTGCAATGACATTTGCGGCACGTTCTCAATACGCGGCATTTTTACCCGTAAGATCTGCATCGGTGTTAGCTTGGCGATCGAGCGCTCAAAGTCTTCTTCTTCTAACGCATGAAAACCCACGGTTTCGCCGGCCTGTTCAAACGGCATGATCAACGGCGGCGCGGTATGGCGGTTATTCATCAGGCCAACAACGCCCGCGCGGTCGTCTTGATAGATACGGGCAAAACTATCACCATAACCGATCGCCTGACGTGCCAGCGAAAACGCATGACGGTTGATGATTGGTGCAATATGGCGCGCCTCACGCTCTACCTTAGTACGCAACTCCTTAGCGCGGCGGCCTTTGCCTCGCACGCGGTCATGCGGGGTAATAAAGATCTGATCGCCCGTGGTTTCATGGCCACCTAACGCGGCGGTAACGTGCAAACTTAGCGCCTCTGCAATCTGTGGATCTTTTTGCATGATCTCCCACATCGTATAGATCTGCTGGCGTGTGCGCGGGATCTTCTCACGGTTGTAATAAGTGCCAAGTTCAAATTGGTTCATGGCTTCATATTGCTTGTTTACATCGTGAATACTGGCGGGCGTGCGCGCCTCGTTCATTTCACGATTGGTAATAAGCATGTTGGCCATTCTGTTAAAAAGTTTCATTTTGCCGCCTGATTAATTATTGTGGGGTGCTGGTACTGCCGCCGCCAGTCTCAACGCCGCCATGTTTATGAGATTTAAGAGAAACGCCAGCTGATTTAATGTCACCGGTCGCGGTAATGGTGCCGTTGATGGTCTGATTGCCGTGCGATACGCTCTCACCGGTCACGGTATGGCCACCATTGATGGCTTGATCGCCTTTGATGCTGGCGTGGCCGGTTTGGCTGCTATCGCCCTTGTGGGTGACATTACCGGTGATATTAACCTCGCCTGTGATATTGATAGTCTTGGCTTTAATGCTCACCAAGTCCTTAGCGTCGATCGTTACCTTGGCGCGTGCCAATAGCTCGATATTCTCTTGGCGGATGCGTCGAACGTCCACGGCGGCTTGTCCTTGCCCGTGGCGGCGATAAAAGACAATGACGGGCATCGAGGTATCGCCTTGCTCAAAAAATACCCACACATCCGCGCCCGCCAATAACTCGCGCTCGGTGTCCAAGTCGTCATCGCCAATAGGATATGCCAGCATGGCGGTGATACCCTCGCTCACACCATCGGTTAATCCTGCAATCGATACCTTGGCGGTGCGATTGATCTTGTCATAACTGATTAACTTGGCGGGGTGCATATAGGGCGATATAAAGCTCATTATTTACTGTCCTCAATTTGCGCAAGCCATGCCTTAGTTGCCATCACAGAACGCCCGCCCATTGCGCCTGACTCGTAATTATGCGCGGCGGTTAAAACTACTAAACGCTGGCCATCCACTGCAATCACCTTGCCAGCGTCCAAACGCTCGTCAAGCTGGCGGGTAATAGTCGCTTTGGTGATCAAGATGCGGCGCAAATTTTGCAATTCGCGGGCATCGGCGCGCGGGTAATACTGGATAGATCGTTCGGATCTTGCATTACCTAAAATATCTGAGCCGTTATCATCGATTGAAAAGTAATTAACATTGCCGTGTTTTACAGCGTTTGGATGCTCGATCCATTGAACGGCGCTTTGATCAAACAAGATGGCCTCACCATCCATCAGCTCGTTAAGACGCATAACAGATAAGCCGTTATCGGTATGGCATACCACGGCCGCCTCTTTTTGCAATGCCAGTGCGATCGGCGTGGTCGGTAGCTGGCCTTTTAAGCAAGTAAAGCTGGCAAGCTTAATATCGCGCTTGATCCTAACCTTTGCGCCTAATGCGCGGTAAATTTCATTAAAACTGGTATTCTCTAAACTGACGGCCTTATTGGTTACGCCCAGTAGTGGCGCGCAACCGGCCATGATGGCAATCACATGAATGGCGGCGGTACGCTTGCCCGCCTTGACCATCTGCTCGTTAATCACGCGCGACAAAACCACCTCTAACGTTACACCTTTAGGGGTAACAAGCTGGCGGCCAATACTAAGAAAATCGCGCAAACGATCATCAGCCTTAACCACCAATTCAAGCGTTACCGGTACCGGCACAAAATCGGTACGATAAATCGCACTGATTAAATTGCCGCCACCGATTTGGCTGCCATCCTCTAATTGAATATTCATCTTATGCCGGATCTACTGGCGCGACTGGTGCGGGATCGCCTTTATCGCCTTTATCGCCTTTTAAGGACGCGCGCCAATCCTCTATAGTGCCAACAAAACCGGCATCCACTTCGATTTGGTAGGCGCTTTTACCATCCTTGCCATTAGCACCATCCTTGCCATTAGCACCATCCTTGCCATTAGCACCATCCTTGCCATTGATAACTTTTGGCATTACTGGACTTCCAAAATTCTGTGCCATGATGAATCCTTACTTAATAACAATGATTGTTTGGCTGTCTTTAGTGCTATCTGCATTTAGGCGCAACCAAACTGGCGATTCACGATGAAAATTAGCATGTTCAGCTAAGGTGATCCGCATAAAGGTATCGGTATCGCTTGCGGGCTGGCTGGCACCGATCACCATGTCAAAATAGGTCTTACCAAAAGCATCCCTATCATCTACTGACTGCACCTCACATTGACCATCCGCTATTTTTGACCAGTCTTTTGTGATAGCGGCCTTTGTTGTTTCTGCCATAAATTACTCCCATTACTCTTATAAATGCCACAACCAAGGCTGATTTGGATAGCGTCGATTGTCTTCAGGCATATCGATACTAAATGGCTGGAATTGAAACGCCTCTCTTTTCATATTTAGAATGGCATCATCGTAATATTGCTTTGCTTCAGCTGACATCATGCCAGCGGGTTGAACGCCTAAGTTCTGCGCGCCCTCCATCCGCCGTGCTTGCACCAAGTCACAATGAGCGCGGACAACCGGCTCTAAAATGATCCAGTCATCCATACCTAAAACGGTATTCTCATCGATAACAAGCAATGGTTTTTTGCAAGATTCATCAACTGCCGGACAGTGCTGCAACTCGCCTGACCATCCCGCATACTTCTTAGTATTAATGATGAAAACCTTGATAACGTCACTTAGCAGCAATGATGATCCAGTCGTTAAAAGCTCGTCGTAAAGCTCACCGGCTGCGTCTTGTAACGTGCCAATGACGTGATTTGCGTCTGTATCATTAATGCTCATGTGGCCGCCTTAACCGAAAATAGTTACATCGCCTGAATTGAATTTAGGTAACAAGCTGCCAAACTTATCAAGGGCATTGGTTAGCGTGTCTGAAAAAATATCGCTGCTGCCGGTTGATCCTAGATTGCCGCTTTGGCCAAAATAGTTATAACGGCAACTTGCTTGCACTTGTAGGATTTGGCTGCGGCTGGCTGCGTCGATCTCACCGCCACCATCTGCAAAATTGATTGCACAGTCGATCAGCTCATATTCACGCAAGCCTTTGATGTTATCGCCATCACCGACAAAACCATCGTAAACGCGTGCCAGCGGGATAATGCCGCCGTGCTTTGTTACTAAGTCTTCAGCAAATTGTGAGATCACGCCGGATTCAGTCTCGATGAACGTCCATTGCGACTCAAAGTTTGTTTTACGGGTGCCAGCAACGTGGGCTTGCAAGCCGCGCGCTAGATCTACATCAGCGGGATCATGATGGCTTGTGATTGGGCGCTGGAAATTCTGTAGCAGCATATATAGGTCTTGGTAGCCCTCGATAACCAATACTGCATTACATGCCAGCATAGCCGCGCCAAGTGATCGCGCGGTTTCATACTGTTTGCGATACGCTTGCATACTAGGGGTGCGGGTTCTCATAAAATAGCCTTATGGTGTGATTGATGATTAAGCTATTTTGACAAGTTTTGCGGGTAGTCGTTTAGGGGTGTTCCATATTCAGCGGGCACAAAAAAAGGCCGCATCATTGCGGCCATAAAAAGGCGTGTCCATACGCCCACGTAACAAACAAATTAGTAAGGGGAAAAGTTGCCTACCTGATATAACGTGCCAGCGCTGGCAAGTGTGATCGCCATGTCTTTGGTTTTAATACTTACTGCCACTTCAGGTACCGTTTGCCAAGGCACAAGGCGCGCCATGGTTGGCGCAAGCTCTGATAATTCCGCAATATCGACAGATGAA
>DAIPIF010000084.1:0-7873 GCA_036770925.1 Psychrobacter sp. | reverse complement strand
TAAAGTAGTAACTAGATTTAAATTAATATATAAAACGTCTTTTATTTAAAAGGCGTTTTTTTGTGTTAAGTTGACAATCGGTTTTTTTGCTCATCAATTGCCCAGTTAATATGCTCATCTAACATGGCGCTGTGTAGTGTCAGCTTTGATTGTAGAGCAGTAATAACTGGCGTGCTGGCATCCGCATTACCCAAACCAATCGCGATATTACGTAAGAAGTTGATATAACCTGTGCGTCTCAGCGGACTGCCTTCGGTGTGTTTTAAAAACTCTGCTTCAGTCCAGTGCCACAATTCAAGCAAGCTACTATTATCCAAACCATGCCGAGGCGCAAAATCCTCAACGGTGGCGAGCTTAGCATAGCGATTCCAAGGGCAAATAAGCTGGCAATCATCACAACCAAAGACCCGATTGCCTATCGCGCGGCGATATTTGATATCTATGACGCCCTCATGCTCGATGGTTAAATAAGAGATACATGCCCGCGCATCCAGCTGGTGCGGTGCAATAATCGCTTGTGTCGGACATATGTCAATGCAGGCGCTACAGCTGCCACAGTGCGCCTGTACGGGGGTATCATCAGGCAGCTCTAAGCTTATAAACAGCTCACCCAATACGAAAAATGACCCCGCTTGCTTATTTAATAATAGCGTATGTTTACCAGTCCAGCCAAGTCCAGCCGCATCAGCGATAGGACGTTCAAATATAGGCGCTGAATCACTAAAAGGTCTGAATACAAAATGACTGTCCGCGGCAATGTGCAGATGCTGCCATTCAGGTAGCATTATCTCTATCTGTAAGGCGAGCTGCTTGAGGCGACTGCGCATGGTTTTGTGATAATCACGCCCACGCGCATAACGAGCGATAATAGCCTGATTGGGATAATGACTGTCTTGCACCCTACGTGGCGTTGGCGCTTGAGTGAGGTAATCCATCCGCACACTGATGATGGTTTTTGCGCCCGCGACCAGCTTATCAGGTTGCGCCCGCAGCTCATGATTATGCTGCATAAACTGTAATTGACCTTCATAGCCTTTATCTAGCCAGCGCTGTAGTTGCTGCATTTGTTGTGAAAATAAAGGATGATGCACAGAGATAAAACCACAATCTGCAAAGCCTAATGCCAGCGCTTGGGCTTTAATCCAGCGCTTAACGTCCATAGCTGAGCTAAAAGTTGGCGGATTAAGACTATTAATCTGATTTGATGACGGTTTTGTATTCATATAGGATAATAAACAGTAGGGTAAATGGAGTTATAATCATTTATTAACAATAACAATAAGGATGATTTATGCCAGCATTGACTATCGCCACGAGCAACGCTACAGCAAAAGCTGACAGCCCTTTCATAAAAGGCATGGCACTTTATAGCAGCCAGCAAGTTTATGCTATGGAGGACGCATGGTTTAAGCAAGGATATAGCAGTTTTGCGCTAATGCAACAAGCGGCTTGGCAAATAACGCAGCACATTATAACGCAGTTTGAGCGGCGCTTGCCTCACTCGGCATATAACACTCCTGCCGCTAATCAGCCGCCTAAAGCCTGTGTTTGGGTGGGTAGTGGCAACAATGGCGGTGATGGCTGGCTTGCGGCATACTACTTACAGCAAGCAGGCTGGCAGGTGCAGATAGTAACGCTCGGTACGGGTGTTGGTGTAGAGGAGATTGCAGAAGATAAGGGCGCTCAAAACATTGAGTATAAAAATCCCGACAATGAATCCTCTGATGCCCAAAAAGCGCAACATATAGCAGTGAGTGCAGGATGTGCTTATCAGCGTTTTGAAGATATGTTAGAGGCTAATAATGAGACTCAAAACCTTGTTTCTCAAAATCATACTCAAAACGCCATTTTGCAAGCGGATGTTTATATTGATGCCTTATTTGGTATCGGTCTCAATCGTGCGCCAACGGCTGTTTATAAACAAGCCATCGACACCTTTAATCAGGTAAGTAAAGCGGCGCAAGCTTTGGTGGTTGCCATTGATATTCCTAGTGGCTTGGTGGCGACGACGGGACAAGTATTTGCCCAGACTGCCATACAGGCGGATATTACGTTATGTCTGATTGCTCGAAAGTTTGGACTACATACTAAGGATGGGATGGATTATGCAGGTGTAGTGCTTGATATACCGCTCATTCCTTATCCGCCGACCACGCCACTAGCCGTGCTGTTAGATGCGCCTTATGCCCTATCACCACGCTATCAAAACAGTTATAAAGGCAGCTATGGTCATGTGTTAATTATCGCCGGTAATCGTATTGATAATTCGCAAGGGATGGGCGGCGCTGCTATTTTATCGGCTTCTAGCGCTATGGCAACGGGGGCAGGCAAGATAACGGTGGCTTGTCATGAGGCTTTTCATGGGGCGCTTTTGACCTCGTTACCTGATGCAATGACCATAAAGCTGCATGATGTTGAGGGGGTTAAAAACCTCATTCAAGAAGTTGATATTGTCGCTATAGGAATGGGTCTCGGTCGGGATTTTGCCGCGCAAGAATTATTTATCAGTTATGTACAAGCGGCTATCTGCTGTGAAAAACCCCTAGTGATTGACGCAGATGGTTTATATCATTTGGCGGCACTGTCTGCAGATGAGCATCCGCTGGTCGCTAAGCTCAAAGACTATAGCAGCACGCATCAGGTGTGCTTGACTCCGCACAGCGGCGAGGCGGCAAAGCTATTGGATACCACGATAACCGCGGTAGAGGCGGATCGCTGCGCTGCTATCATGCAATGTGCCCACACTTATGGCGGTGATTGGGTGCTCAAAGGTGCAGGCTCGCTCGTGTTAGAGCAAGCCGCCCAGCAGGTATATGTCTGCACGACAGGTAATGCAGGCATGGCAACGGCAGGGATGGGCGATGTGTTAGCGGGGCTGATTGCAGGTCTGTTAGCTCAGCAAGATTTGACAGCGCAGCAGCGTAGTCTCAGTCAAGCGGTGCTCATCCATGGGCGGGCAGGAGATGTCTTAGTAGACGCGTCTGTAGCGGCTCATCGCCCAAGCGAGCATAACCAAAATATCTATAATAACGGCTATGACGCCATGTACCCTAATCGTATGGCAAGCTTATCATTGCCCATGCCCATGCCCATGCTCATCGGTCAGCGCGGTCTGCAAGCGCAAGACATGCCCATGGCGATTCGTCATGTCATGCAGGGCATTACTATAGAGTAGGGTACATCAGCGCATCTTAAAGTGCTGCATTAATAGGATAAATGCAGCGGTAAATTAATTACAGTATTGCCCAATTGCTTGTTGGACGCGCTCACGTTTGAGTTCAATCTCACGGCTATCGAGATATTTTTTCTGTCCATTGGCATCCATCTCATAAATGCGTCCACCCACATTGAGATTGGTCAAGTTGTTACGCAAAGACTGGCAGCGCTGGGCAACTTCATTGGCTTCTTGCTCTTTTATACGCGCCTCTAATTGAGCGATACGTTGGGCTTCTGGGTCTAGCGCCGTATTATTCTGCGGGGTACTGGTTTGTCCTGCCATTTGCCCTGCGTTATTTTGGCGACCATCACTACGAAACTCGATAACCTCTATATTACTACCATTTTGTGGGGGATGCTGGCTGTACTTGACCTCGCCATGCGCTCCAATAGATTTATAAACCTGAATGGCATGACTGGCATTCATGGATAAGCTCAGTACGCAAGCGGTAGTAAGCATAACCAATAGTTTGCTAGCGGTAGTCATTATAGTCGTATGTGTCATAATAGCAGTCCTTGTAACTCATAAAAAAGACAAGTATTCATATGTCAGCGTGAATATTCTGCTATGTCAATCATAAATAGAGGACTGATTGCAGGGCAGCTGCCGATACAGTAGGGCTTGATTCTAACAAAAAACACTATTAAATGTACATTATTTAACAAATTTCTATAGCGCTGTTTTATTTTAATTTTTAGCAAAAAGGACTCACCTAACCAATAGTTAGGCTAAGGCTTCATAAGTTTTTCTTGACAATAGCCGCTAAACCATCGAATATAACAACAGTTGGTCAGTGTACGGCATTTATTATCTTGCCGTGACACTTGAAGATAAGGATTATCCTACTACTTATCAGTAGTTTAGCGATAAACTATCTTCTTTGTGACAATAGTGCAGCAAGGATAGCGGTCAGCATGATGGCTATTGTTTTGTACTCTTGTTGTTGGACTTATCAGTCTACAATGACTAAGATAAACTTATTGTTTTAATACTTGAGATATAATCGTTTTGAGATGCGATAGCTTTGGCATTGTCATGCCCCTTTGAGATTAAGTTTAAGGGTGTATGGATTGCCTACCATGCGAGAGGGACGATGCTGTTTAAAAACAGCGCAACCCTATGAGCCTGTAACGTGCTTCTCTTATTTGACTATATTCTATGCCGTAGTATTACTCCCTAACGATAAGCGTCTTATAGAGATGTTTACTCATCTTGTCACTGTATATCGATAACCTCCTCATAAAACTGACCTCAATAATTGCGATGTGCAAGCAGTGTACTGCTCTATAAAGTAGTCATTTCTTGGCAGAGTAGCTATACTAGGTGCGATCATCGGGTGATTAACCGATAATTCAAAATTTTAGTATAGAAACATTCTTACTATGGATAACGACGGGCATTTTTAAGTACGCTTCTATAACGCTGTAGCGTTTTGATAGCGACTTTATTTATCATGCCAGTCTATGCCACAAAAAAAGGTGACGACAGTGACGCAAACCACGCAAAGTCCGAATATGACTGGACACACCCAAACGGCTCATGCCGCCAAAGATTTTGATAAAAAACAGGCGCTATTGGCAGCCGATAGTGCCAAGCCTGTGATGCTATCTGGCGCTGAGATGCTGGTACAATCGCTGACGGATGAAGGTGTCAAGTATATCTTTGGCTATCCTGGTGGCGCTGTGCTGCATATTTATGATGCGCTATTTCAACAAGACGCTATTGAGCATATCTTAGTACGTCATGAGCAAGCTGCCGGTCACATGGCAGACGCCTACTCACGAGTAACCGGTAGTACGGGCGTGGTTCTAGCAACCTCAGGACCGGGCGCGACCAATACCGTCACAGCGATTGCCACGGCATTTATGGATTCTGTGCCGATGGTTATCATTGCAGGGCAGGTGCCTAGCAGCTTGATTGGTGAAGATGCTTTCCAAGAAACCGATATGATTGGTGTCTCGCGCCCTATCGTCAAGCACAGCTTTCAGGTTCGTCATGCCAGTGACATCCCGATGATTGTCAAAAAAGCATTTTACATTGCTCAATCGGGGCGTCCAGGTCCAGTCGTTATTGACGTGCCCAAAGACATGACGGCACCCAATGAAAAATTTGCTTACGAGTATCCAAAAGAGGTGTTTTTACGCTCTTATCAGCCCTCTATTAAAGGGCATAGCGGACAAATCAAAAGAGCCGTTGAGACTTTATTAGCCGCCAAACGTCCGATTATTTACTCGGGTGGTGGGGTTGTTTTGGGTAATGCGCACGAGGAGCTGACCGAGCTTGCGCATCGCTTGAATTTGCCGGTGACCAACACCTTAATGGGCTTAGGTGCTTTTTCTGGCGCTGACCCTCAATTCTTGGGTATGCTTGGGATGCATGGTACTTATGAAGCCAATATGACCATGCACCATGCAGACGTTATTTTAGCCATTGGGGCGCGTTTTGATGACCGCGTGACCAATAACGTCCAAAAGTTCTGCCCGAATGCAACGATTATTCATATTGATATCGACCCTGCGTCCATCTCCAAAACGATTTTTGCGCATATTCCTATTGTCGGTGACGTAAAATCGGTGCTGACGGATATGTTAGAGCATATAGGCGAGGACAAACAATTAGAGCAGCATGCGCTACTGGATTGGTGGTCACAGATTAATGAGTGGCGTAAACGTCATGGTCTGCGTTATGACACCAACACTGATAATGGTATTAAGCCACAAAGTGCGGTGCAGGCGTTATGTAAAGTGACCAATGGTAATGCGATTATCACCAGTGATGTCGGTCAGCATCAAATGTTTGCGGCGCTTTATTACACCTATAAAGAACCCCGCCAATGGCTTAACTCAGGCGGTCTAGGCACCATGGGTGTCGGCTTGCCGTATGCTATGGCAGCCAAGCTTGCCTGTCCTGAGCGTGATGTGGTTTGTATCACAGGGGAGGGCTCTATTCAGATGAATATTCAAGAGCTATCTACTTGCCTGCAATATAATTTACCGGTTAAAATCTTGAACCTGAATAATGCGCAATTGGGCATGGTGAAGCAGTGGCAAGATATGCTCTATGAGGGTCGTCACGCGCAGTCTTACATGAACTCGCTACCTGATTTTGTCAAACTTGCCGAGAGCTATGGTCATGTTGGTATCAAAATTACCGACCCTGCTACTATGGAAGCGCAATTGGCTGAAGCCATGGCGATGACTGATAAATTAGTATTTATTGACGTTTATGTCGATCGTAATGAGCATGTCTATCCGATGCAAATCGCTGGACAGACGATGTGTGATATGTGGTTATCAAAAGGGGAGCGCGCTTAATGCAACAACAAAAACATCTGATTTCGGTATTGATGGAAAACGAAGCGGGCTCGTTGTCACGGTTGGTGGGTTTATTCTCTCAACGTGGCTATAATATTGAGACGTTGAACGTCGCGCCGACAGACGACCCAAGCATCTCGCGTCTGACCTTGACGACCATTACCTCACCTGAAAAAATCGAACAAATCACCAAGCAATTGCATAAGCTGATAGAAGTGGTTAAAGTGCTTAATCTATCGGACACCATCCACGTTGAGCGTGAGCTGATGCTAATCAAAGTTCGTGCCACGGGTAATGTACGAGAAGAGATTAAGCGTAGTGCTGATATATTCCGTGCCCAAATTGTTGATGTCAATAGCAGTTTATATACCATTCAAATCGCGGGTGATGCCGAAAAGCTCGATGGCTTTATCGATGTTATCGGTCGTGAGCGTATTTTAGAAGTGGTACGTTCAGGGGTGATTGGTATTGCACGTGGCGAAAAAACGCTCAGTATATAAGCTATCAGCGCTATTGCCTCGCAAATTATGTTGTTTTAAACTGGCTTCTTTTTAGCTAAATGGTTTAAAATCCGTTTAAAATGTATCACTACGTTTATATCGTCACCACTGACTACTTAAGGGGCGGCGATATAAGTATTTATTATCCATGGCTTCCCATGATTGAGGAAAAGGACTCTACCTATGAACGTTTTTTATGACAAAGATTGTGATTTATCTATTATCCAAGGCAAAAAAGTTGCCATCATCGGCTATGGTTCACAAGGTCACGCCCATGCGTTGAACCTACAAGAATCAGGCGTTGAGGTCACCGTTGGTTTACGTGCCAATTCTGGCTCATGGAAAAAAGCTGAAAATGCGGGTCTAAAAGTTGCTGAAGTAGAAGACGCGGTTGCTGCTGCTGACGTGGTCATGATTTTGACCCCTGATGAGTTTCAAAGACAGCTTTATAGTGACGTCATTGAGCCAAATATTAAAGAGGGCGCCACTTTAGCCTTTGCTCATGGTTTTGCGGTGCATTATAACCAAGTCGTTCCACGTAGTGATTTAGACGTTATCATGGTTGCCCCAAAAGCACCGGGTCACACCGTACGTTCTGAATTCGTAAAAGGTGGCGGTATTCCTGATTTAATCGCTATTTATCAAGACGCTTCAGGTCAAGCCAAACAATTGGCTTTATCTTACGCTGCTGGTGTTGGTGGTGGTCGTTCAGGTATTATCGAAACCACGTTTAAAGATGAAACCGAAACCGATTTATTTGGTGAGCAAGCGGTTCTTTGTGGTGGCGCGGTTGAGCTTGTAAAAATGAGCTTTGAAACCCTAACTGAAGCCGGCTATGCACC
>DAIPIF010000083.1:0-8133 GCA_036770925.1 Psychrobacter sp. | reverse complement strand
TTAAAATAATCTTTAATACCCTTTAATAAAAAGCCCAGTCCGTTATTAGCGACTGGCATTTTTTTTGCTATTGACCTATTTTCTGACAGAAATATTTACTTGCTATGCAAGCTTTAAATCGTATCGTCAGGGACTTGATCCATAGGAATATCAGGATGGTTCCTGAGATGCAATATAGCTGCCAGCAAACCGCCCCATATCAGCACCATAGAAAAAATCATAAAAATAATCGCTGAAGTTGACATAATAAATCCTTAGTAATGTTTTAAGCTATCGGCAATCTATGATTGACTTATTTAGGAGCGTCTTCAATTAAGCGCGTTTTGTCATCTTCTGCATCATGCAAACCTTTCATACGCGTGAGTATGAATGCGCCTAAACCAAAGAGGACCACTAAGCCCCAACCAAATACTAATAATACAGTCGTAGAGTAATCCCCATAGTTGTTTTGCACCAAATCCACCAGCTTTAGACCCAATGTAATCGTAAGCACCGTTGGAGTAATCACCGTCAACATAAACACCCAAGCACCGCCTAGTTTGACACTAGAGATACGGTTGGCATGCGCAAGCAGCCCTGGGATTTTATGGCGATTAAACCACGTTATCCAAACGATTGACATCAAACCACCGGCAACGATACCGATATTATTGGCAAAATGGTCAATGACATCGACCAGTACCAATGAGCTACCAGTAGAGAATGCCACAATAGAGATTGCCGCACAGACGCCGCCAATAACCGCCACTGCCTTTTTACGTGACCAAGCAAACTTGTCTTGAAAGGCAGAAATCGGCACTTCCAAAATACTCACTAACGAGCTGATACCCGCAATCACTAAAGAGCCAAAAAATAAGAAACCAACAAAATCACCACTTGCACCCATCGTCGAGATGATTTTGGGGAATACAAAAAATGCCAGTCCCACACCGCCATCAGCCACTTCAGAGATGTCTTGACCCGTTGATACTGCCATAAAACCGATAGCGGCAAAAATACCGATACCAGCGACAAGCTCAAAAGAAGAGTTGGCAAAACCCACCACCAAGCCTGCGCCGGTTAAGTTGGTGTTTTTCTTCAGATAAGAGGCATAAGTCACCATAATACCAAAACCGACCGATAGCGAGAAAAACACATGACCATACGCAGCGAGCCACACGTTAGGGTCTTTCATTCTGTCCCAATTAGGCTCAAAGAAAGCATTAAGACCTACTGCTGCACCCGGCAAGCTGACTGCCTTAAACACCATAATGCCAAACAGCACCATCAATAATGGAATACAGATTTTATTAGCAAGCTCTACTCCTTTACGGATACCGCCCGCCATAATCAAGATAGCCAATGCCCACACAATGACCAAACCGATAAACATCTGCGGTACAAATACTGAGGTTAAATCTCCAGTATGCTGCACAAAATCGCTGACAAAGAACGTGGTGGTATCTTCGCCCCACTTCTGTCCGAATGAGAACAGCATATAACTACCGGCCCAAACGATGACCGCCGCATAATAAATAGCAATGACAAAAGACACCAAAGTTTGCCACCACCCTACAAACTGGGCAGATTTGACCATTTTTTTATAGGCACGCGGGGCAGCAGAACGATATTTATGACCGATAATATAATCTAAAAATAAAAGAGGAATACCAGCGGTTAATAATGCAATGAGATAAGGCACCATAAATGCCCCACCCCCATTATCATAAGCCACATAAGGGAAACGCCATATATTGCCTAAACCTACCGCGGAACCGACAGCGGCTATAATGAATCCGGTTCTACTGGACCAATTTTCTCTTGGTTCTGCCATACGACACTCCTAAAAATATACTTGTAAGCTAGCTAAGGCTTCCAGACCACAATGGCTGAACCAACAAAGAGATTACAAATGAATGATGGGGTAAAAAATGGTTCGTTAAAAAACTATTTAAAAAAAATAAGCGACTAAACCTTACTCCATATAGCCCGTAAGTTTCTGCTAAGCAATCTAAAAAGTCAAGTATTCATAAATAGGAAAAGCCATAACTAATTGTTATGGCTCAATCATTTACGCACTATTTTATACTTACTTTTGAGCGCTCATTGTTATATAAATTTGCGAGTTAACGCACCACGCCGCGTTTACTTTGGGCGATGGAATCAATGAGCAGCTGAATTTTTGGCTCTTTTAACACCTCTTCTTGCAAGACATCAAGTGCCTGAACCGTGGTCAATCCAGATCTAAAAATAGTAATATACGCTTGGCGTAATAAATTAATCGTCTCTTGCGACCAGCCTTTACGGCGCATACCCTCGACATTAAGCCCATGCGCGTGGGCAGGATTACCCGAAACCATGGTAAATGCAGCCACGTCCTTTAAGATCAAACTGCCACCGCCTATCAGGCTATAATCATCGACACGGCAAAACTGATGAATACCTGAATTACCACCGGTAATCGTATGGTTACCAATATGCACATGCCCCGCAATACCCACATTATTGGCAAATATATTATGGTCACCGATAAAGCAATCATGGGCGACATGGGTATTGACCATTAATAAATTATGACTGCCAATCCTAGTGATACCTTCATCTTGAGTGGTACCGCGGTGCAAGCTACAGGCTTCACGAATGGTATTATAATCGCCAATCTCAAGCCAAGTGCGCTCACCAGCATACTTTAAATCTTGGCAATCCTCACCAATACTGGCAAACTGATAAATCTGATTGTGCTTGCCAATACGAGTCAGTTTGGACACCACCACATGCCGATGCAACACCGTATGCGCACCGATAGTCACCTCATCCCCAACAATACAATAAGGCCCGATGACTGCCGTAGCATCAATCATAGCAGATGGAGAGATGAGTGCTGTAGGGTGAATCTGACTCATAATGCAGGCCTTGGTATCATATGGTGCGGGTAAAGGGTCAAACACAGTATTGTTATTTGAGCGTATCGTCAATAGATGCAGCGACTGACGCAAATTTTTAATGCCACGGTTCAGCTAAAGTGAGACTTGGATATTTACGGTATCCTAGCTACTACTGCTCTTGGCGGGCAATCATAACCTGTGCACTAGCAGCAAGCTCATCACCAACGTGTACTGTACAGTCAAATTTGTAAATACCGCGTTTTTGCATCACTGTTTTTGCACGAATAATTAATTGGTCACCGGGGATAACGCGGCGCTTAAAACGCACCTTATCAACCCCTGCAAACAGATATAGATAGCCATCTTCTGCGGTTAAGCCTGCACTAATAAAACCGAGTACGCCTGAAACTTGCGCCATAGATTCCACCATAAGTACGCCTGGCATAATCGGCTCATCAGGGAAATGTCCATTAAAGAACTCTTCGTTAATGGTTACATTTTTAATCCCAGTAATACACTCACCTGGCTCACAGGCAATAATTCTATCCACTAACATAAAGGGATAACGATGCGGCAGATAATGCTTCAGCGTGTGATAAGTTAGTGGTAGCGTCAAGCCTTGCTCTGCTAAACTTTTAACAGCTTCGTCATTTACAGCGGTTATATCGGTACTCATACGGAGCTTCCTTGCTGGGTTTTGGGAGGGTTATTAACGGCTATCATTATTTTAACTACGTTTTAAATATATAGAGTGCTGATTGATTACCTTAATAGCAGCGCAGTGGCGCGTTAAAGGTAGCGCACTCTGTTTAATCATTGTTTAGTCATTGCCCATCTGGCGAAAACGTACGGCGGCGCGGCGCCATTTGGCAGTGGGCATTGCCGCCGTTCCGGATGAGTAAGCACCCGCCACTTTAATCGATTTAGTGACCATTGTCATACCGGACAAAGTAACATCATCGGTAATATCAATATGACCACTGATACCGACTGCACCGCCAATAATACAACGCTTGCCAATAGTCGTACTACCGGCAATCCCTGTGTTTGCCGCGATAGCAGTGCCATCACCGATACGCACATTATGCGCCACTTGTACTAAATTATCGATAATCACATGATTACCGATAACCGTATCATCAATAGCCCCACGATCGACACACGTTTGGCTACCGATACGCACATAATCACCAATCACCACGCGACCAAGTTGCGCGATACGCTCCCAACCACTGATACTAGGGTCGGCAGTAGGTGCAAAACCAAAACCCTCTGCACCGATACTAACACCAGAATGCAGGCGCACATGATTGCCAATAACACAGTGGTGTCCTATGACGACTTGGGGTTTGATAACGGCATCCGTACCGATAGTGGTGTGCGCCTCAACAACCACATGCGCATCCAAACAGCTACGCGCACCGATATGCACCTGCTCACCGATGACACAGTAAGCGCCAATACTCACCTTATCCCCAATCACCGCACTATCAGCGATAATCGCAGTCGGGTGCACCGTATAATCAGGCAAGCGCGGCGTAAACAACTGGCTACTACTCGCGTACGCCAAATAAGGATTAGCAACCACCACCGCGATGACATCATCTGGCACTTGCTCACAATACTGAGCCGTTACCAGTACTGCCCCTGCCTGACTGCCGGCAAGGCTTGAGATATAATGGGGATTCGCCAAAAAGCTCAATTGGGTCGCCGTGGCATCAGTCAAACTACTGACCCCATTTAGACCCATAGACAGCTGCTCGGCGCTGAGCGCTGCTTTGTTTAACACAGGCTGACGCTGTTCAATTTGGCTGATAAGTTGTTTAATCGTTATCATAGTCAATAGCAGTACAGTTATTATAAATAATTTAGAAGCCACATTAATCGTTAATGCAGCTCTCCATCGGCATAGGATTTACCCATATAGTATTAAAAACACAGCGGCTTAACAGTTTAAAACATTAAAAAGTACTACCAATTTGGAACTGTACTTTTTCGGTCTCATCGCCTTCTTTATCGCCAAAAGGTACCGCATAGCTTAAGGAGATAGGACCAATCGGCGTGTACCAAGTGATACCGGCACCGGCACTAAAGCGTAAGCTGTTGTCTTGATTTAGTAACTTGACAGGACTTCCATCCGCATTGAGCGTGGGATTGCCAGCAGGATCAACAAAATTACGATCCTCTCTATCGGTAGTGTCAAAGACTTGACCCCCTTCGGCAAATAGTACAGGGCGTACTTGATCTGCCCAATCCCCTTTAAACGGTAATGGCAAAATCAGCTCAGCCCCAAAAGTTGCGAGCGCATTACCACCGACCTCTTCATCACGAATACGATTAAAACCATTGACCGCGTCACTGTAGGCTTTGGAGCTAGGACCTAAGCTTGAAGACTCATAGCCACGAACCGAGCCATAACCACCGGCATAGAAGTTCTCATAAAACGGTAAGTCATTACCATAACCCAGCTTGGTATAACCGCGCGCGACCCAATCTTTATAGATGGGGTAATACACATTACCACGATAAATCAGCTTCTGGTAACTGGCATCACCCAAACCAATAGTCGCATCAATGGTATGGTTCATGCCTTTCGTCGGGAACACGGGACGGTCTAAGGTACTATAATCCCAACCAAATAATAAATTGTAGGTCGTGTAGTCATTTTTGAAGCTAGTCACACCGTTAATAGGGGCACCGTTGTCATCAAAGGTTTGAGTGAAGCTGCCGCCATCATCGACAATCTGCTGCACGTTAGAGACACCCAAGAAGCGTCCTCCACGTACCGTGGTATTATCGATATTGATACCCGCACTGACGCGTTTGGTTTCATCAACCGGATAGCTATAATTCAGCGTACCGCCATAGGAGTCGGTTACATAATTACTGACGTTTCTATCATCGTATTTGGTTTTGCGATAATAGGCACTCACCCCTTGTGACACGCCATTTTCGGTAAAGTAAGGGTCAGTATAACCTAAGCTATAAGAGTCGCGGGTTTGTGAGCGCGATAATGCTGCTTTAACACGGTTACCGGTACCCATAAAGTTATTTTGGGTCAAATCTAACTGAAAAGTAACCCCGCCACTTTGTGAATAACCAGCAGCGATGGTTGAGCTCCCTGAGGGCTGCTCTTCTACCATATAGTTAATATCGATTTGATCGGGCTGATTAGGCACAGGTTTAACATCGACATTGACGGTTTTGAAAAAACCGGTGCGCAGCAAACGGGTACGGGATAACTGGATTTTTTCGTTAGATGCCAATGCGCCTTCTAATTGACGCATTTCACGGCGCAATACCTCATCTTGGGTACGCAAATTACCATTAAAGTTGATACGGCGCACATAAATGGGGCGGGCAGGATCGATATAATAATCGATAGCCACGACTTTGGTCGCATCATCGATACGCGGTACAGGGCGAATTTGGGCTAAATAATAACCGTCATTACCATAGCGGCGCTTAATGGCAGCCGTGGTTGCATCAAGCTTGGCTTGTGAGTACTGCTCATTCGGGGCAAAAGTGACCAGCTCTTTGAGCTCTGCGGTATCAAACGTCGGCTGACCCAAAAAATTAATCTCACCGAACTGATACTGCGCACCCTCACTTAAGCTGACTTCGATAAAAACGCTACTCTTATCTTCACTGATATTGAGTACGGCATTATCGACGTTAAAACGTACATAACCGTCGTTTTGATACAGCGCTTTTAGATTCTCTAAACTGGCAGCGAGCTTTTCTTGAGCATAGCGGTCAGACTTAGATAACAGGCGCGTCCATGAGGATTCTTTTAGGGCAAAAACGTCTTTGATAGCCGTATCACTGAAGTGTTTATTACCAATGATATTGATATCAACCACTTTAGAGGGCTTACCCTCGATAAAGCGTACGTCTAATTTGGCACGATTACCATCAAGGATGGTCTGGTCAACTTCAATATCACTATTATAATACCCTTGGCTGATATATTGTTGCTGCAGCTCATTAGCGACGCCTTGTAGCGTGGCTTGTTTTAGGACGCTCCCGACGGATAATCCGGCATTAGCCAAGCCCTTTTCAAGTCCTTCTTTGGGAATGAGTTTATTACCCTCAAAGTTTACTTCAGCGATAATAGGGCGTTCAGTCAGCTCAAAACGCAGCTGATTACCGTTAACGCTACTTTGAATATTGGCAAAGTTATCGGTGGCATACAAGGCTTTAATACTAGCGGCTAGACTGGCATCAGTGACGGTATCACCCACCGTAATAGGCAGTACCGGATAGAGGCTATCAGGGGTTAGACGCTGTAAACCAGTAAAGCCGATGTCAGTTACTACAAAGTTAGCCGCTTGTGCCGGCATACTCATCATCGCTACAACTAACGGCAACCCAGCCGCGCTCATAAATAAAGGCGTACGCATAAACACTATCCGTCAATAAAAAACTTGCTAAAGTTAAGGTAAAAAAACGTGTTTTGGCTCAAATTATCATGGCTATCTGCCATCTTTTGATACTGAGTCAGCCCACTTTATATAAAATGCACTACAAAATAAACTAAAAATTGCCATTAGTATAGTGCCAGTACCCGTAACCTGTCACTAAGCAACGCCTATTAAAAGTAGCTCTGATGTAAATTACTAGCGTATACAGGCGTTAGTGTATCGCATCTCACTGTGTTATACCGCTAAAATATCGTTAGAACAGCCGACTGATATCATTACCAATCGCTAACACCATGAAACCTGCCAGCAAGAGTAGCCCGATATTGAGCCCGACCATTTGCACGCCTTCTGACAGTGGTTTACCACGAATCAGCTCAATGACATAATAAACGATATGCCCGCCATCGAGTACCGGAATGGGCAATAAGTTGAGCACCGCCAAACTCAAGCTTATCAGCGCGGCGGTGGATAATACCATCTCCCAACTGATATCAAAGCTTTGTTTGGCGACTTTGGCAATGGTAATCGGTCCTGATAAGTTCTCAAGTCCAATCGCCCCCGAAATCATTTTGCCCATCGAGCTTAAGGTCATCACCGCTAATTGCTCAGTTTTTTCAAAGGATTTGACCAGTGCCTCGCCCGCACCATAGACCACGGTGGTTTTATAAGCATCAGGAATGATAATCTCTGATTGAGCCACCATAGCGCCTATTTGTCCATAAGCGTTGCCCAAAGTATCTTTTTTGCTTTGGGGCATGATTTTTAGCTCAACCACTTCACCTGCGCGTAGAACTTTAAAGTTAAGTAAAACTTCAGGACTATCACGGATAATACGGGTGGCACTA
>DAIPIF010000082.1:0-8281 GCA_036770925.1 Psychrobacter sp. | reverse complement strand
CGTCTAAATGGTCAGCGATAATTTTATTTAAATTGCCTTGCATCAGCTCGTTAGCGACTTGCTTTTCTTTATCGGTCAGCTGTGCATATAACTTGCGAATATAAAACAGCTTGGCGCGTTTAAAGGTTAAGTCTTGCGCGCGTGCCAGCGCTTCTTGTAAACGCTGACTGCTCATTGGTTTTTCTAAATAATCCGCGGCGCCTTTTTTGAGCATACTGACCGCATCAGCAATCTCTCCATTACCAGTCAATGCAATCAGTGCTATCGGGCTATCATGCTGATTTAAATGCGTTTGTAGCGCCTGACCACTCATATCTGGCATCATCAAATCACTGATCACCACGGCGGGGTTATCAATATCGACCGTCTGCAAAAACGTCACGGCACTATCCCACACTTGTGTCGGCAAGCCTAGACTACTAATCAAAAACTCACAGGAGAGGCGCACGCTTTCTTCATCATCAATGATATGAATCAGTACTGGCTCGGGCATGATGTCCTGATAGGCGTCATAGTTTTCGACATAAGCGGGAGGTGATTGCAGGTTTTCTGTCTTGCCAGAAGTCATAAGTGACCTATTATAATGATAATGTATTAAGGGAAGGTTTATTGTCCATGCTATTTATCGGTGTTTATCCGCTGAATGGGCAGATAAAACGCCACCTGCGCACCGACTGCTTGCGCAACTGGATATTTGCTATCGGTACGCGTCAGCTGATACTCTCCTTTTAGAGTATGTCTTTGGCGCTGCTGATAATGAGGATGGATGGATTTTATAGCGCTGAGCGTCTGCTGTACCTTGACATTACTGAGCTGCATGCTGCCGCCAATCGATTTGCACAGGCGCTGACAAATCATCAATCCTAAACCTAAGCCATCCGCTTTGGTGGAAGGGGTGGCGTAGTGCGACGAATAGCAGCGTAACCGTGCCTCATCAAAGCCGCCGGCATCATCCGTGATAAACAAGCCTAGCCACTCTACGCCTTTATATGACACTTGCTGACAGTGCAGGATAATATGGCTTGCGCCTTGCTGCTGCGCATTCTGAATACTATTCATCAGTAACTGGTCGAGCAGCAAACTTGGCAATTGCAGCTGTTTATAGCTACTCGCATACCAAAAGCTGATATCCGCAGCCCGCTCACCTAATAGCTCGATACACTGCTGATAAATAGCCTCAATATCGACACAAATTTCATTGGACTGCGGCTTGCCTGCCCAACGTCTGACATTACTAATCACTGCTGCCACGCGCTCGGTTTCCGTCACAATCTGCTGTAGCGCATGTTCGGTACTGGTTTTGTCCGCGCGCGCGTTTTGGCTACGGATTAATAAACCTTGGGCATAATTTTGAATGGTGGCGAGTGGCTGATTAATCTCATGGGCAATCGCCCCACTCATCTCACCAATGACAGCAAAACGCTCAGACTGACCCAATTGATGATCATAACTACGAATCAGGCGGTTTTGACTGGCAATCTGCAAGCGCCGCCGCCACGCCAGCCAGCTCATCCAACCATAGTTCACCGTTGAGATGATGATAATAAAGGCAATGATTGCCACCCATAATCGGTGCGCATAAATCCAATCAATAATATGGGTGCCGAGCTTTTTTTGGGAAGGATGCTGATTCATCTCATACAATACCCGCTCAGCATCGACGCTCGACTCAGGCGGTAGCCACTGTAATTCAGGGGCGCTGCTATTCAAGTTACTGTTATCAGGATTTTGGGGCATGCTGGCAAATAAATGACGATTGATTTGGCTGATTAGACGTGCCGGTGCCTGCTCTGTCGCCGCGAGCGTCCAATTGGGATAGATTTTGGTTGAGGATTCACAGCTAGAGCTGGTCGCCACAGGATGCAGCAATCGATATTGCGACTTATTAATCTTGCCTTGCCGCGCCATCTCCTCCATCAAACACAGCGGCGCTATCGCTGCATCCACCGCGCCACTTGCCAAAGTGCTCAAGGTCAGCTCAATCGGATAGCCGACAAATTGAGTCTGATAACGGCTAGTCGGCACGCCGTTTTGTTGTAATAAGTGCGCTATCAGTAAATAACCGCCAAAAGCATCCTTATCGACCGCCACTATTTTACGCTGTTGCAAATCACGCAGCTCATAAATATCACTATTTGCCGCCACCCATAAGGCACTGGCTATTTGCTCCATGGCACTCGGCTCATTGAGCAGCTCAGCGGCTTTTTGCTGTTCGCTGATAGCCGCATCGACCTCTAACTGCTTATATAACTGGTATTGTTCAGCGGTTTTTAGGGCAGATTTCTTGGCTTCATAGCTTTTAACTTCAGCATTTTCAGTCGTAGCCGTGTTGAATGCTGCCGGCGCTTCAGTCAACGCCAATCGCTCTGGGCTAATGGATGCGCTATTCATCAGCGGTTTTGCAGACGTATTTGCCTGCAAGGTTGCCAGCCAACGCCAACCGGTGGTATTCATCTTAATGACTTGTACTTGCGGTCCTAATACCAATGCAAATTGCTGCGCCTCAATTTGTTGTTGCCAATTCTCCAATGCCAAAGGCACCAATACAATCGTATCTTCTTTGAGCTTATTATTCAGCTGATCTAACCACGGCTGCCAACGCTGCTGCGCGGCAACTTCACCTTGTGGCGCTAAGACACCGATATAGTAAGTCTGCGCCCATGTCGGCGTGATGCTCAGCCCAATAACTGTCGCCATCACTACCAAAAAAGCGGGGCTATCTCGCACAATAAGTCGGGGTATGAATGACCACATAGTTATCTGAGTGCTCTACATTTATGCATAAAATAGATACTGAGTTGGGACATAAAACAAATACGGCGAGGGTTATCTTAAACCATCCCCTTAAAAATAATGTGGTTTTCCACAATAGCCGAATGTTACGCGCTAACCTATACTGTATAGCGAGATTGTATCTTATCAATCATAACATGCAGCCGCTGATAGCAGCTGAGCAAATTATAACAATAAAGACAACGTGCCGTACCCCGCTTAAGTCGCAATACCTTTGATAAAGCGCGGCAAATATTTCATTACGGAGCAAAGGCTTATGAAAAAGTGGCCATTAATTATCCTTCTTGCCGCAGTCGCAGGTTTAGCGGTGGCATTTATTATTGGGCAACTCTTGCCTACCATGCGCACCAGCAATAGTGAGCTTGAAGTCAATATCACCGATCCCGCCTTAATCAAACAAGGCGAATACGTGGCGCGTACAGGCGACTGTGTGGCTTGTCACACCACCTTGGGCGGTGAAACTTATGCAGGCGGTCTGCCGATGCTCACGCCACTCGGTGCGATTTACTCCACCAATATCACCCCAGATAAAGAAACCGGTATCGGCAATTATAGCTTTAATGATTTTAAAAATGCGGTTAAACATGGCGTTGCCCCTGGCAATAAAGCGTTGTACCCTGCGATGCCGTATCCGTCTTATCAAATCATGCCTGATGATGACATGGCAGCGATGTATGCCTACTTTATGTCTGCGGTAAAGCCTGTCAATCAAGCCAACCTAAAAAGCGAGCTACCACCAGTGGCGAACTGGCGCTGGCCACTGGCGTATTGGCAAGCGCTGTTTGCACCCAAGCGTGAGTTTGTACCTGAGACGGATGATGCACTGCTCGCCCGTGGTCAGTATTTAATCGAAGGTCCTGGTCACTGCGGCTCCTGTCATACGGAGCGCGGTATTGGCTATCAAGAAATCGCGTTGACCAATGCGGACTCTGAAGAGTATCTCAGCGGCGCGGTCATCGATGGCTGGCGCGCTAAGAGTATCCGCGGTGAGCATCGTGGACTCGGAACTTGGAATATCGCGGAGCTAAACGACTTCTTTAAAACCGGTCGTACCGATACGACAGCCGCCTTTGGCGCGATGGCAGAAGTGGTCGAGCACAGTACCCAATATATGACAGACAGCGATTTAAACGCCATGTCATCGTATCTCAAAACCCTAACGCCCGCCCCTAATAAAGAAGTCACTTTACCTAAAAAAGAAGACGTGACGACCCAAAAATTATTAGACGGCAACTATGACTCGCGTGGCGCGCTGTTATATGTTGAATACTGCACCGTTTGTCACCGTGCCGATGGTAAAGGCGTGCCGCGTATTTTCCCAGCACTTGATGGCAACAGCGCGGTTTTCTCCAGAAATGCCGATTCAGTACTCCAAATCACCTTAGGCGGAGGTCGGATGCCAGAAACGCCGCATGACCGCATGGCATTTACGATGCCTGAGTTCACCAACTTAGCCGATGCTGACATCGCCGAAGTGGTCAACTATGTGCGTAATAGCTGGACCAACCAAGCCCCTGAAATTGGGGTCGATGATGTGGTAAAAATGCGCGCCTTCTTAGCCAAAAAACCTAAAACAGGTACAGATATCGCCCCAGACCTCAGCGTCGATGCCGCAGCACAAGGAGCAAAATAATGACCCACTCACCTCTGAACTTGCCCGCCCGTGTTCGCACAGCGCCGCGCCTCATGACACTGGCAATCCTCAGCGCCGCTATCACAAGCATCGCACTTAGTGGCTGCTCACAGCCTGAGCCTATCGAGCGGCAAGCGGCAGAATACAAACTGGTCACCGCTGACGATGCCAACGAAGATATCGGCACTTACGTGCTGCCACAAGATACCTCTATCTTAGATGAGCCTAACGCGGATGAGATTTTTTATGGTAAGCGCTTATTGAACGAAACCAAGCGCCTACTGCCTGAGCACGTTGGCGCTGAGATGAACTGTAACAGCTGCCATATCGCCCAAGGTAAAATCCCACTTGGCGACCCGTACATCAACAGCGCCAACTTCTATCCACGAGTCATGCCGCGGGCTGGTAAAGAAGTCAACTTGACCATGCGGGTTAATGGCTGTTTTCAACGCTCGATGAATGGCAAGCCATTAGACCCACAATCACCTGAGATGCTTGCGATACTAGCCTATATGAAATGGCTGTCACAGAACACACCTAAAGAGCAAAAAGTCGATATCAATAATGCTGGCACAGTTGACGAGACATTAATTGGCAATCCAGTGCAGGGCGAAAAAATTTACGCCGCTCAATGCGCCACTTGTCACGGTGACAATGGCGAGGGCATGAAAGACAGTCGTGGCGATATCGTTTTTCCACCACTGTGGGGTGATGAGTCGTTTAATATCGGAGCGGGCTTAGCGCGAACCTATAAAGCCGCCGCTTTTGTCAAATACAACATGCCGATGGGTATCCAAACCCAAGGGCTATGGGGTCATGGTAACGTCTTAAGTGACCAAGATGCCATCGATGTAGCAGAGTTCTTTACTCATCAGCCGCGTCCTGATTTTGCCGGTAAAGTAAATGACTGGCCAAATGGCAAAAAACCCAAAGATGCGCGTTATTAAATGCTTAAAAATGCTTAACAAGGCAAATAGTCGCTTAATAAATGACTTACATCTGGCTTAGATAATCAGCTCATCGTCATTACTGATTATCAAAACAACACCCTCCAAGACACTTCTGTCTCTTGGAGGTTTTTTATGCATAAATGAATAGGTATCAGGAGTAATAGATATTATTAACATAATGATATCTTAACTTTACACCATCGCTCAACGCCATAAATAAAAGCTATAATCTTAAAATATCAGCTATTTTAAGGGCTTATCCCTAATACAATCAGTTATTAATCGACTTTATTCTCATTTATTGCTACAGTATTTTTAGGTTTTTGGGGCAATCTATCCTTTGCTTAAATACCCATTAAATAAGCATTAAACCCCTTTTTGTTGTACATTTGACTCATTTGCACCTATCCTTTATTGATATTCGTTACCCATACCTGAGAGTTATTATGATGATAAAAAAGCAGTATGCGCTACTACTTCCCGTATTATTTGCCGCCGGTTGTGTCAGCCAGCCTACCGTCAAGCCACAAAACAAGCCAGTGCGTTATGGCACGGTACAAGTGACTGAAAACCAAACCATTAAGCCGACGCCTACTGTGGTCACACCCAATAAAGTGGTAGTGACCAAACCTAGCGCGCCCAAGCCGAGCTATAATAACTTTTCTGATTGGAAGTCCGAATTTGCGATGCGCGCCATTGCTGCGGGCAATAATGCCGCCGATGTCCAACGCTTACTGTCCTCGAGCAACCTTAATCCGCAAGTGATTTCTTTAGACTCAAGCCAGCCTGAATTCTCAAAAATGCCATGGGATTATGCCGATTCTGCTGTCTCAAGTGGCAGAGTGAGTACGGGGCAACGCAAATTTGCCGAGCAGCGCAGTTATTTATCCAGCTTAGAATCCAGATATGGCGTCAATGCCGAAATCATCGCCGCGATTTGGGGTATGGAGTCCTCATACGGCGCGGTCACGGGCAACAGCTATATCCCAAGCTCGCTTGCGAGTCTCGCCTACGATGGTCGCCGCCAAGATTTTGCAGAAAAGCAATTATTATCGCTGGTGACACTGTTGCAGCGCGGCGATATCTCATGGACACAGCTCGATGGCTCTTGGGCGGGCGGCATGGGACAGACGCAATTTATCCCCGCCACTTGGCTTGAGCACGGCGTCGATGGCGATAATAATGGACAGCGTAACCCATGGTCAACTGCGGATGCCCTCGCCTCTACTGCCAATTATCTCAGTAATTCAGGCTGGGTACGAGGACTAGCACCTTTTTATGAAGCCACCATTCCAGCGAATTTTGATTATACTTTAGTCGGCAGTAAACAGCCTGCATCGCGTTGGGCGGCGCTCGGTATCGATACCATAGACGATGTGTTTTTGGATGCCAACACCCTCATGGAGCTGTGGTTGCCTGCGGGTAAAGAGGGTCCTGTACTGCTACTCAGCCCTAACTTTGATGTGATTAAAGTCTATAATAATTCATCCAATTATGCGCTGGGTGTCAGTCTGTTGGGTAAAGCTATCGCCAATCAAAGCGGACTACGAAAGTCATGGCCGCGCTACGAGCGTCCGTTATCGACCTCCCAAGTCACCCGTTTACAGCAGCGCTTAACCAGTGCCGGCTATGATACCAAAGGCGCAGATGGTATCTTAGGTACCAATACCCGTAACGCCTTTCAGCGCTGGCAAGCGGCAAATGGACAAACCCCTGACGGCTTTATCAGTCAAAATAGCGCCAGTGCACTAATAGCATGGTGAGATGATCTGCTCACGCCGTTTTTTACCAGTGACTATTGGCGAGATTTATTAGCAGCCACTTAGCCTTTATAATAGAGGTTATTAATCATTATTTACCATAAAAAAAGCACTCATCATGAGTGCTTTTTTGGGTTTGACCATAAGATTAAAACATGAGATAATATTAATTGGCAATACTATCGAGTAGCTGTACTGGAAAAGTAATCACATCAAAGGCAACCGCAAACGGCAGTAAAATCAGCTTTTCGGCACCGCTTTTGCCACTATGCGTGACCGCGTTTTGCTGCATTTGGCTATAAAAGCTTACCGTGTAGGGCTTAGTGAGCGGACGATACTGCGACTGAATTAAACTCAAATTACTCACTGGCGGATAGATGGCACCTTTAACCGGCACACTAAAACAAAAACGCTGGGCATTCATCCGCAAGTCGCTAGCAGAGGTACACTCTTGCCCACCATTTTGCAAAAAGAACTGATAATCACTGCGCTTAAACTCATCCTTTAATTTGACATAAGACAGCTGCATTTGCCCTTGGAAGTAGCCGTCATTATTGGGTACCTCAAAACTCATCTCATTATTAACTTGGATGTTTTGTGGGGTCAAATTGGTCAGTAGGCGCACCATTTCTGTACCGCCTTGGCTCAAGACGTAGCTGTTTTTATTACCGACGATGACCATGGTGGCACTCGGCATCTTGGGTAAGGCTTGCGCGGGACGACCAAAGGCAACGATTTGGTCTTCTGATAAGACGTGCTTGACCGCCTTGGTACTGGTTATCCCTCGGCTGTCGTTATCGAGTAATGCGCTGGTGGCACAGCCTGAGCTGGCAAGCAGGGCGGCAAGTGCGATGCCCGTGATGGCGGATTTGACAAAATACTGAGTCATAGTAACGTTTCCTTGTTGACCTATAAAGACTAAAAATATTGACTAATCATAGCCTATAATAGGGTATCACGCTCATAAAAATCCAGCTTATCTAAAAATGATACCTATCGTCGCGCTTGGCTCATGATAAATATACAGACACAAAAAAACCTCAAGTAAATAAATACTTGAGGTTGAAACTTTGCTTAAACTTAAAAAGCTAACTAAGTTTTAAATATGGCGCAGCGGACGGGACTCGAACCCGCGACCCCCGGCG
>DAIPIF010000081.1:0-8332 GCA_036770925.1 Psychrobacter sp. | reverse complement strand
CGCCTGTTAACGCTAAATGGTGCACTATTGGTGGCAAAATGGTAACAAAAATGATAAGTAAAATAGCAGCTTAGCGTAAAACTCGCTTATGACAGCTCACGCCAGTCACTCGTACTGATAAATTTAGCCCACTACCGATAGTAGCCGATATGAGCACGCAATGATGGGGTTCAGGCGGGCGCTCATGATATGATGAGGCGCATTTTTTAGCGCGTTTCGCGGCAGGTGATGGTACGTTTTTATGGCAAATTTTAATACTCACCTAAATGGTGCTTTTGCAGTCAGCGCCACTTTAGGGTTGGTGGTTTATAAGGCAGGCTTGATTGATGATTCAGGGTTTTTGCTGTGCGTGGCGCTCGGTACAATAGGCGGTTTACTGCCTGATTTGGACTCGGATAACTCAACCCCGATTAAGCTTGGTTTTAATATTGCGGCGCTTATATTTGCCTTTGGACTGGTGATGCATTGGCGCAGTCAGCTGAGCTTATTGGCGCTGATAGCGTTATGGCTGGCGGGCTACGGGTTTATGCGCTATTTGGTTTTTCAGCTATTTACTAAGGTGACGGTACACCGCGGCATCATTCATTCTGTGCCTTATATGGCGATACTGGGTTTGGGGCTGATCTATCTCAGCTATTACGGGCTGCAAAATGCGGTCAATATCAGCTGGTTTTATGGGCTGTTTTTATTCCTTGGGGCGATGGTGCATTTGACATTAGATGAGATGTATAGCGTTAATTTATCAGGCATGACGCTCAAGCGCTCAGCAGGTACGGCGATGAAGTTTTATCGCCATAAAGATAAGTGGCGCTACTTGTTACTATATACCATCCTTGCGCTGTTGATATATTTTGCGCCACCGTTTGCAGAATTTTGGCAACAGCTGCGTGACCCCGCACCTTGGGCGAAGCTTAAGGTAGGCGTACTACCCGCGCTCATAGAAGATTATTTGCGTTAAAATGTGTCAAACTTACAAAACAAACCACGAGTAAAATAAAATATGCCGCACTCAAGCCAACCCTGCCCGTGCCAGCTCAATCCCTTATCCGTCAATGAGTCAAAACTGTCTTATAGCGACTGCTGTCAGCCGTATCATAACGGCATCAATACTGCTGATGGCACTAAAGCCAACAGTGCAGAGCGGTTGATGCGTAGCCGTTATAGCGCTTTTGTGTTAGTAAAGCCGGAATATATCATCCAAACGACTGTACCGACTCAGCAAAGCTTGCTGGATATTCAGGCGATTGAGCGTTGGGCAAAAGAGACGGATTGGGCAGGATTACAGATTATCAATCATGTGCCAAAACTGGGTAAGCGTCATGCGCAAGTGGAGTTCAAGGCGTTTTATAGCACTGAACAAGGACAACAGGCGCATCATGAGTTATCAAGCTTTGTAAGAATAAAGGAGTGTTGGTACTTCCTCGATCCGACTGTTTCCATGTCTGTTACCCAAAAACAGCCGTGTCTTTGTGGGTCGGGTGAGAAGTTTAAGCGCTGTTGTGGGCGATTTATTTAATTAACATCAAATATTTAGTTCATATCAAATATTACACGCTTCTAAACACTCGCCCCAACTGCCCGTGCAATCGCAATCCCCTCATCAATAGTCAAAAACTTGCGCAGGCTAGGACTGTCTCTAAAGATAACCGCGCCCTCCTCAAATATCAGACATTCATTGACGGCCAGTTGCTGCCATTTCTCATTTTCAGTCAAGGGTATCGTCACCAAAATCGTCACTTTATCGGTATCGGTGGTCACATCCCCAAAGTTAATAGATATCTCATCATCTGCCAATTTTGCCTCACCAAACGGCGCTTGGCGGGTGAGATAAAACAATAAACTGCCCGCATACGCCAGCTGCCATTGTCCATTTGATATCAAACAATTAAACAGTCCGTTAGCGGATAAATAACGACATTGCGTGGTCAAAAAGCTAAACAACGTCTGGTCATCAGGACGGGATTTAAAGCTGCTTTTTAGGCGATTAATCAGGTAACAAAACGCCATTTCAGAGTCGGTGGAGCCAACCGGCTGACAATGGGCGGCATTGCCGTTATCTTGCAGACGCTGACAACGCTTGATAAATTCAGGATTCATCTGTCCATTATGGGCAAATACCCACTGCTCGCCCCACACCTCACGCACAAACGGATGGGTGTTGGCTAAGCAGTTCTGTCCTTGAGTGGCTTTACGGATATGGGCGATGACATTCATCGCCTTAATCGGATAATTATTCACCAAGTCCGCCACGGGCGATAAGTGGCTCGGGCGATTGTCATGGAAGAGACGCAAGCCCGTCGAGGCATTACTCGTATCGCCATTGATATTACAGTCACTGCGCTCAAAAAAGGCAATGCCAAAGCCGTCTTCGTGCACATCGGTCATGCCGCCGCGCTGACGAAAGCCTGCAAAGCTAAAGCCAATATCCGTTGGGGTATTACAGTTCATTCCTAAGAGTTGACACATTTATAGAGTACCGCCGTTATCGTCTGTTTCAGGCAAGCTTGCCGCATCCTTATCAATACTATCTAAAATACGCTGCGCCTGTGCTAAATCGGTATCTTGTACCCACAGCACGATACCAGAATTCATCCCTGGAATGGCGCTCAGTGCCTGTAGGGAGACGGTTATATCATTATTACGCAGCAAATTAGCATGTAGCTCGCCTTGGATATTGGTGTCATAGCGTGCCAGTTTATGCCAGTTATCGACTTGATCACTCATGAGGTGCTCCTTTAGTGTAAATGCGGCGTGCCTGCCCATTATGCCTTTTCAACATGCGCCCAATGATAGGCGGCAAGGCGTTTCATCAGGTCAGGGTTTTTTACCATGATATTATCGCCCGTACGCCCTTCGGTACGGTTATAGTGAATGACATTGAGACGCAATAGCCAAAATATCACCGCCGCTTTTGCCAGCATCACCGAAAAGGCACGCTTTTCAGCCACGCTAAGCGGGCGTTTTGACTCATAGCCTTGTAAAAAAGCCGCCATTTTATCACGGTCAAAATTCACCGATTCGCCTTGCTCAGCATCGCCCCACGTGGTACAAAAATCATTAACGGTAATGGCAATATCCATCACATAATGCTCCACGCTGACCTCGGTGAAGTCTAATAATCCGGTTAATTTTTCTTGACCCTCAGTCAAATCCCACAAGGTATTGTCCGCAAACATATCCAAATGGCATAAACCTGTGGGTAAATTTGCCAGTGGCAGCTCGGTATAAGATTGCCAAATATCACTCATAAGTTTGGCTTCATCAGAGGGCATAAACTGCATTTCACGGTCGCGCACGCTTGCCCATGGATAAAGCGGCACGCCATACTCCTCTGCCGGTTGCAACTCTTGCAAGTTAGCATGCAACATCGCCAATGCCGCGCCAATCTCTTGGCACATCGCAGGCGTGGTTTGCGTGGGATGCGCCCCTGCCAGACACGGCACTAAGGTGATGCCTTTATCTTCATAATGAATGACGTAGCGCGGATGAGTATTATTATTAGCCGTATCAGCGGTACCATCATTAACTGTGTCATGGCTGGCATCCAACAGCGCCAAAGGTGCGGCAACCGGCAGTTTACCTTTTAATTGATTGAGAATAACCGCCATTTTTGCGACATCAGCAGGCGGACGTTCCTCATATAAGGTCAAGACGTAAGAGGGCTTGCCATCCGTGTCATCGGTTGTCTGAATAAACCAGTTCGAGTTTTTGATACCTTGAGTAATGGGAATGGCACGCGCAAAAGACACGCCAAAGCTGGCGCAAAAGGCGGCAAATTGGTCATCGGTGAGCTGGGTATAGACAGACATAGGCTTCTCTTTATAAGTTCGGTCACTGGTAGATTTTTAAAGTAGCGGTTTATTGGGTCATGATACCCTCATTATACCGAAAATTGGTTAACAGGCATCATTTAAGCAAACTTAGCGTCACAAAGGAGCAGTGAGCGCTCGCAGGGGTGCACCTCTGTGAGCTTATTCTCCTTAATGTTCATGATATTATCATGATATGCACTTTTGAATTTTGCTAGAATGCACAGATAGAATGGGCTGTGTGGTCGCCCTATCTCAGCAATGAGCGGTTATCTCTACTGTTATACACAGCGTAATAAAAACTTTAATCAATAAGTGAGGCGGCATGTTAGCAAAGCGTATCATCCCATGTTTGGACGTCGATAATGGACGCGTGGTCAAAGGCGTTAATTTTGTCGATATAAAAGACGCCGGTGACCCTGTAGAAGTTGCCCGTCGCTACAATGAGCAAGGCGCAGACGAGATTACCTTTTTGGATATCACCGCCACCAGTGACGGGCGTGAGACCACCTATCATATGGTTGAGCGCATTGCCGAGACGGTATTTGTACCGTTAACGGTCGGCGGCGGTGTGCGTAAAATCGAGGATATCCGCAACTTGCTGAATGCAGGTGCGGATAAAGTGGCGATTAATTCGGCTGCCGTTTTTACCCCTGAATTCGTCGGCGAGGCGGCACAAAAATTCGGTAATCAATGTATCGTGGCGGCGATTGATGCCAAACGTGTTGATGATGTGAGTGTGGACGGCATGATGATGCCGCGTTGGGAGATTTTTACCCACGGCGGACGCCAACCGACTGGCATTGATGCCGTTGAGTGGGCAATCAAAATGGCGGCGCTGGGCGCGGGTGAATTACTGGTCACCTCAATGGATGGCGATGGCACCAAACAGGGTTATGATTTGGCGCTGATGCAGCAGATTACCAGCCAAGTCAATGTGCCGGTTATTGCCTCAGGTGGCGTGGGCACTTTGCAACATTTAGCCGATGGGGTGCTAAAAGGCGGCGCTGATGCGGTACTTGCGGCCAGTATTTTTCACTTCGGTGAATATACGGTGATGGAAGCTAAAGAGTATATGGCAGCGCAAGGAATACAAATGCGTCTGTAAAAAAATGCTATGATAGTGCACCTTATTTATTCTATTTTTAGTCGCCTCATTATTTTAATGACGAGCTCCCTGACTCATTAATAAATCATTCATTATTCAAAGGATTTTTCTATGTCAAATCTACAACAGCAGCGCAATGACATCACTCATATCGATGGCAATTTGCATCAAAACGAGAGCGCTCGTATCGGTATCGTCGTGGGTCGTTTTAACGGTTTTGTCGTTGAGTCTTTAGTGGATGGCGCTATCGATGCGCTGCTACGTCATGGCGTTTTGGGCAGCAATATCACCGTCATTCGGGTACCGGGTGCCTATGAGTTGCCACTCGTCGCCCAACGTGCCGCCGAGTCTGACCGTTTTGATGCGATTGTGGCTTTGGGTGCGGTTATCCGTGGTAGCACGCCGCATTTTGATTTTGTCGCCAGCGAATCCGCCAAAGGCTTAAGCAGTGTTGCCACTGATTATAATATTCCTGTTGCCAATGGTATCTTAACCACGGACAGCATTGAGCAGGCGATTGAACGCGCAGGCACCAAAGCGGGTAATAAAGGGGCAGATGCGGCGATGGTCGTGCTTGAGATGCTTGCGGTGTTGTCACAGTTAGATATCGATGACGGTTATGACAGCAACGATGACAGTGCTGACGCTTAATCTTAAGAACGAACGTCTGAATTTGATATAATTATAAATGCGTTTTAATAGGCGTGGCAGCACATGCTTGCCGCGCTAATGTTTGCCGTGCTAATGCGATAACACTCGACTATCAAAAGCGCTAGTCGATAACTATTTAACTTAACCGCCCTTATCTGATGACTTGTCTGACGACATTTTTATAAAACCGTGACTTAAAATTTAGGTATTTTTCCCTTATGACAGACCAACTCAAACGCGCTATTAACGATGCAAAAACCGCTCAAACCCATGATAGACAGGCTGAAGCCACGCGTATAGCCAGTAGCAGCGCGGGTGAACAAACCTTTGATATGAGTGAGTCTTCTTATAAGACCAGCCATACCGCGGTGCGTAAAGCGCGTCGTTTTGCGATGCAAGGCTTGTATGAATGGCTGGTGACTGACCGCCGTTTTGATATCACTGGCAAGCTTGGCTGGAAAGATAATGCCCCTCATGATATCGCCGCACGTACACGCGCCAGCAATGCGATGCATACCGTCCATATCGGCTACTATCACGAAATGATGCGTGATATTCCAGAACAAGTTGAGGCGCTAGATATCCTCATCACTCAGCACCTTGACCGCGACATTGAGAAGCTTGATACCGTTGAGCACGCTATTCTGCTCATTGGTGCTTATGAGCTGCAGAACCGTCTGGAGATTCCTTATAAAGTGGTACTCGATGAAGCGATGAAGCTGAATAATCACTTTGGCGCGACGGACGCTCACAAGCTGATTAATGCGGTACTCGATAAAATGGCGATTGAGCTGCGCGACATCGAGGTACAAGCCGATACCAAAGCCAATATGCGCACCTCACAAAAAGCCACAGCGCAACAGGCAAAAGCGCCAGCCAGTACCTCAGCAGATAGCAGCGCTACTGCTGAGACAGAAGAGACACAAACCGCTTCAAACAAACCGCGTATCAGTGCCAACAATGCCAGCGTAAAACGCAATCGTCCTCACAAAGCAGGTACGAGCACCATTAAAGCCGCCGCTGAAAAAGCCCGTGCTGAGACGCAGATTGCCGCTGCAACTGATAACGTCACAGCAGACGATACCGATACCACTAGTCCCGAGTAGCCATGAACGAATTTGAGCTGATTGAGCAAATATTCTCAAGCCTGCAAGCCAAATTGGCATTATCAGCTGGGCGGGCAACCGCCGCGCTACAAACTGCCACGATAGAAAAAGGCATCGGTGATGATGCCGCTGTCATGGCACTGCCGACAGGGTCACGCTTGGTCAGCTGCATTGACACCTTAGTTCAAGGGCGGCACTTTAGCGCCGATTGGGAGGTGGTAGAGCGTCTTGCTTTTCAGATTGGTTATAAAGCGGTCGCGGTAAATGTCTCAGATATTGCCGCGATGGGAGGGGCGCCGCACAGTATTTTATTGGCACTCGCCCTGCCTGAGCGCTTAGCAAATCAGGCATGGCTCAGCGAATTTGCCCAAGGTTTATTTCACGCCTGCCAGTTATTTAACGTGGCATTAATTGGCGGTGATACCACCCGCAATGAGACGCTAGTTTTGAGTATCAGCGCCCAAGGCTTGCTTGCTGCCGATACGCCGGCGGTGTATCGCTCAGGGGCAAAAGTGGGCGACAAGGTTTATGTCTCAGGCACAATAGGTGATGCCGCTTATGCCTTGCAGCATCCTGATAATGCTATCGGCATTGAGCTTACGCATCGACTGCACATGCCGACCCCGCGCCTCAGCCTTGGGGCAACACTGGCACAAATCGGGGCGACCTCCATGATAGATATCTCAGACGGTCTGTATCAGGATTTGGGACATATCTGTCAGCAAAGCGGCGTTAGTATGCGCTTAAATATTGAGCAACTGCCCACGAGTCGCCCTTTATCACACATTGATTTAGCCGAGCGGTTATTATACCAATTGACCGGCGGTGATGACTATGAGCTGGCGTTTACCCTACCGGCTCATATCAGCCCGCCTATCCATAATCAGACACCGGTCACTTGTATTGGTGAGGTCATTGCCGTAGCTGATGACCATACTACTGACCGAAAGCTGCTGCCGACGCTTTATTATCAAAATCAGGCGGTAACAACAGCAACGCCCGCCCCTTTTACGACCCTACCTAAGCTTACGGGTTATCAACATTTTACAGGTTAGCCCATGACTGACAACACCCCTAACACTCATCATAAGCCTGATATCAGGCAAGCGAATGATTGCCCGCCACTACCTGCTAATGCCAGTATGCTGGACAGAGTGGTCTATTGGCTGGGGCTCGGTTTAGGAAGTGGACTGCCACGCCGCGCACCGGGGACTTGGGGCACTATTGGTGGCTTGATTGTCGCCATTCCATTATTAAGCTTGGGCTTTGTGCCGTTTTTGATAGTGACGATGTTATCTTCTATTATCGGCATTTGGATATGTGAGCGCACATCTAAGCTGATGGGTGGGCATGATAATCCCCATATCGTCTGGGATGAATGGGCAGGTATATGGATTACGTTATTGCCACTGTCTTATATGGGTATCGCACGCGATAGCTTTTGGCAACATATCTCACAAGTTCAATCTATGATTGCCATAGTTATCGCTTTTATATTATTTCGGTTTTTTGATATTATTAAACCACCACCGATTGGCTGGGCGGATAAAAAGGTCGCGGGTGGTTTAGGGATTATGCTCGATGATATCATCGCAGGTATCATGGCAGCGGCAGTTTGGCTGATTATTTATAGCACTATTTTCCACTTTGTAAACTAG
>DAIPIF010000080.1:0-8344 GCA_036770925.1 Psychrobacter sp. | reverse complement strand
CAGAGGTATCAGAAGCATTAGAGGCATCGAGGGCTTGACTGCCTTGACCACTGCGCCGCGTTTTTTTATTAGAGGCGCTCTTAGCGTTATCGCCGCCTTTGTTACCACTTTGGGTGTTACTGCCTTTACCATCACGGCGTGGTTTTTTACGCGCGCGGCGGGTTTTATCAGTAGGGTTATTTTGATTACCATCTGAGCCGCCACTACCACCTGAGGTGTTCGGGGTGGGTGTGTTTGGGTTTTCTGTGGGATTATTATTATCAATCGCCATGTTATTCTCCTAACCGATGCTCAAACGTTTGATTGATTTACGCTTACCATAAGCAATTTGTACCAGTGCTCGAGTGACCAAAATCGCGGTAAATAATGAGCTGACAATACCAATGGCTAAGGTAATCGCAAAGCCTTTAATGGGACCGGTGCCAATTGCAAATAAGATAAAGGCGACTAATAGCGTGGTAATGTTGGCATCAAAAATACTACTAAAGGCACGGTCAAAACCGGCACTAATAGCGGATTTGGGTCTGACGCCATTTGCCAACTCCTCACGGATACGCTCAAATATCAGCACGTTGGCATCGACTGCCATACCGATGGTCAATACAATCCCTGCGATACCCGGCAGTGTCAATGACGAGCCTAGTATCGACATAATTGAGATGATAATGATGACGTTAATAGCAAGGGCGATATTAGCAATGACCCCAAATAGGCGATAAAAGACAATCATAAACACAAAGACTAATAGATAACCGACTTGGGTAGAAAACAGCCCTTTATCGATATTCTCTTGTCCGAGCGAGGGACCAATGGTGCGCTCTTCGACGAAATACATCGGAGCCGCCAGTGCGCCTGAACGCAGCAGCAGTGCAAGCTCAGCCGCTTCAGCATTACTATCAAGCCCTGTAATACGGAATGAGGAGCCCAGTACCGCTTGAATATTAGCGCGGTTAATGACTTTGGTTTCAGCATAAGGGGTACGTACTTCTACGGTTTCGCCCGTTTCGGCATTTTCTTCATAGGTAATGCGTTGTTTATTTTCGATAAACAACACTGCCATTTGCTGACCCACTGCCGTACGAGTGGCGTTTTGCATCAAACGACCACCGGCGCTATCTAAGGTAATATTAACCTCAGGGCGACCGCTTTCATCAAGGCTCGTCTGTGCATTGGTGACTTTATCCCCAGTCACAATCGCTTGGCGCTCTAGTAGTACCGGCTGACCATCTAGCGATTTGAACGGGAAAGCCTCAGTACCTGCCGGTGGAATACCGCCCATGAAGTTTTCGCTGTCTTTGGCAACCATGCGAAACTCAAGGTTCGCGGTTCGACCCAGTACCCGCTTAGCTTCAGCAGTATCTTGTACACCCGGTAGCTCAACCACGATACGGCTGGCACCTTGCGACTGTACCAAAGCTTCGGCAACCCCAAGCTCGCTGATACGGTTACGTAGAGTGGTTAGGTTTTGGCTGACCGCGTAACTATTAATCTCGCTTAATTTAGCATCGTTGTAGCCCAAAATAAGCGCAGGTCCTTGCTCATCGATAGAGGACTGCAGAGTAAAGTCATTACCCATCGAGCCTTGTAAGATGTTTTGGGCACGATTACGGGCATCGGTATCATCAAAATGCAGTACGATGGATTGCGCCTCGGTTTTGATACCTTTAATAGCGATACGTTCAGCACGCAAGTCACGGCGTACATCTTGGCTGGCACTGGTTAAACGCTGCTCCAGTGCCTTATCCATATCTACCTCGAGTACAAAGCGTACCCCGCCGCGCAAATCTAGCCCCAGCTTCATCGGTTTTGCACCGATATCGCGTAGCCACTGCGGCGTGGTTTGGGCAAGGTTGAGCGCTACGACATAGTCATCACTTAGGTTTTGACGTAACACCTCTTTTGCCTTGAGCTGAGCATCGGGCGTATCTAAGCGCACCAGCGCACTATTACCCTCAAAAGTGCCATCGTGATAATTGATACCGGCTTCTTGTAATAGGTTTTGTGACTGAGTCAAAATCTCCTCAGACAGCTGCGTTCCGGCAGCAGCACTGGTAATCTGTACCGCTGGCTCATCAGGATAGAGGTTAGGAGCGGCATACAGACCAGCAACAATCAGCACGACGATGATAACTAGGTATTTCCAAGCGGGATATTGCATAATCACTTCTTTAGGTTGATAAAGTACTGGCGACGCAGGCCACAAGTCAGCAGATGAGAAGTTAACGATAACAATGGGATATGCTTTATAGAGCAATTATCAGTCATTGCAATCATCCGCGATGATAATAGAGCGTAAATCTACAGGATATGATAAGGCGACTAGCAAAAAATGACCGTAAATTATTAACGGTCATTTCAATAAAAAGCAATCCATAATACGGGATTAAAGAGAACAAAGCAGTACTAAAATACAGCAGTCGTCCTCATGTGGACTACACGCTTTCAATAGTGCCTTTAGGTAACACTGAAATGACAGAGGCACGTTGTACCGTCACATCGGTATTATTGTTTAAGCTGACCACCGCATAATCGCCTTCAAGCTTTTTAATACGTCCCATCAAGCCACCAGCAAAAATAATCTCGCTACCGACGGTCAACGCCGTCACCATCGCACGATGCTCTTTGGCACGTTTCGATTGCGGACGAATCACCAAAAAGTAAAAAATAGCAAAAAAAGCCACCGGTAATAAGATTTGACCGAACAATGAAGCGCCGCCAACAGCTTCAGGAGCGGCATGGGCAGCTTGCATAAATAAGCTCATAATTTCTCTCAGTAAATAACAGACAATAATAAAATTAGACGCATAGTAACAAAAATTCCCAGACTTGGCATCAGTTAATCATAAGCTCGCTGTATATTTTATGTTGACAGCCCAATGCAGACGTCATGAAAGCACTCATATAAGAGATAGAAATAGCCATCCCGTCACTTATTGTTAAATAGCCTTATCAATGCTACTATCAATTGCTGATTTATGTAGCATAAAGATACAAATAATTGTATGCTTTTTCGTCTTACTATCTGTTTAGGTTAACTCACTTGTTCAACACCTTTTTATCTGCATCTCGCTCTTGTCGTCCACGCGCTCATCGTAAAGACGTCTCTGCTAAACCTCCTCCGACGATGGGTGAATCTCAGCGCTGTGCCAGTCGCTGTTTTGGTTTAAAACCGTTTTTTGCCTTAATCCTGCTGTGCAGCAGCTTGCTCTTACCGCAATCGGTACTGGCGGCTGATGGTTTTGCAGACCCTAGTCCGACAAGCGTCTTGCTGCTGATATTATTTGTCGTAGTGGCGATTGGTATCTCCTTTGTATGCTCACTGGCGGAATCGGCGCTACTGAGTATGACGCCGTCGTATATTGCCGATGTTCAAGAACATAATCCTAAAAAAGCCAATATGCTCAGACGCCTAAAGACTGATAATATCGATCAGTCCTTGGCGGCTATTTTGACCTTAAATACAGTAGCGCATACTTTAGGCTCTATTGGGGCAGGCGCGCAGGCGACGATTGTTTTTGGTAGCGCTTGGTTTGGACTATTTTCTGCCCTTATGACCTTAGCGATTTTGTTTTTATCTGAGATTATTCCCAAAACGTTAGGGACGGTTTATTGGCGGCAACTGAGTGGGATGGTCGCCTACTTTGTCCGTGGTATTATTCTACTGTTATATCCGCTTATTTGGTTTTCAGAAAAATTAACCAAACTACTGGTACGCGGTAAAGAGCCTGAAACCTTTAGTCGTCGTGAGTTTGCCGCCCTTGCCAATATTGGGGAGGAGGCGGGACAAATTGACCCATTAGAGGCACGGATTATTCGTAACTTACTCGCATTTGGGGCGATTAAAGTCGAAGATATCATGACCCCGCGTTCAGTCATGCTGGCATTTGAGCAAACCAAAACGGTCGCTGAGCTGTTGGTTGACAGACCCAAGTTGACCTTTTCACGCTTGCCGATTTATGATAGTGATTTGGATAATATTACTGGTTTTGTGCTCAAAACAGATGTTTTATTGGCAAAAGTCAATCACGCTGTGCATAAACCCCTTACCGAATTTCAGCGCGAAATCAGTTTTGTATTCTCAAAAATGAAGCTATTTGATTTATTAGAATTAATGCTTAAAAACCGAATTTATATTGCCATTGCGGTGGGCGAATATGGAGAGGTCAAAGGCTTGGTTACTTTAGAGGATGTCTTTGAGACCTTATTAGGACTTGAGATTGTCGATGAGATTGACCGAGTAGAGGACATGCAAGCGCTGGCACGGCAAATGATGGATAAACGCATTGAGCGTCTAGGCATGAAACTGAGTGACGATGAGGGCAGTGTAGAGCCAGAGTCACGAGAGTAGGGCTAAAACGCTACATCAATCTGTACACAGGGTGTTACATGAGCGTGAGAAAATAATGCTAGGCTAGGATAAGCGCTTATTGCATTTTTTATAGGGTGATAAGCCTGACAGATAAATCTATAAAGCAATACATCTATGAAGCACCATGAGCGTTGCCAGCAGTCATAAGGTAACGCGCTTACTCTCAGCTTGCTAAGGATTATGATGAAACGACTATGGGAAAAAGGGCTGCTTGCTCTAGTAATCAAAAGCGCAGGTGTCATCACATTAGCCACCGTGGCTAGTAGTATCTCCATTAGCGCGCAAGCGGCAGCGATGACCGAAGACTTAGTACAAAATTATGCGGCGGCGATGAAGTCCGCGGCAAACAGTAAAAATATCAATCAAGTGGCAAATCTGGTCTCTGAAGATGCCTTGATATCCTTATCTAGAAAGGGAAAATCAGCCAGCTTAGATAAAGAGGGCTATCTTAAACTGCTACAAACGGGCTGGAACCAAACGTCAAACTACCGTTATGATATTACCGTCGGTAATGTGGTGACCTCAGGCTCACAAGCAAAAGCCAATGTCACAACCACTGAAAGCTGGTCAAAAGGCGGAACCAATGTCTCCTTTTTAACCTCGTCACGAGTGACCTTGACGCTATCCACGGGTAATGCGGTATTACTACGTGCCGTCTCGCAGGTCACCATTGACTAGTTTTTGGGTAATGGGGCGACCGTGGTAACATTTTTGTTCACTATCTTTTAGATAGCAGTGGTTTTTGCTTTACATTGCATATTATACTGTTCGCTAATTTGCGGCTATTTATTTTCATTGTTAGGATACCTCAATCATTATGTCTATTGTGTCATCACGTACTCGCTCCTTTATTGCTCTACCCCTGACCTTAGCGGTGTCAACATTACTCATTAGTGCCTGTAGTAACACCTCAACTGTGAAAAATACGGGCGTCGCTAATAGTCCGATAGTCACTAAGCGTCCTGCCAATCAGCCGGTGGTGACACAGCCAAATACGTCAAGTACCGATTACTCGACCGCTTATTTGGACGCCGAGAGCTTAGATGAATTAGCAGACTTGCTTGAAGCCACCGACATGACTATGGTTGAGGGTAATAAGCTGGTGATTCAGCAGTATGGTGACTTGTGGAATCGCTTGCGAGCAGGTTATCGGATGAACGGTGGACAGCCACAGTATAATCAGCGTATTGAAGCCCAAAAAAGCTGGTTTACCAGTCGCCAAGATTATCTAAACCGTCTAGCCGCGCGCTCGAGCCGCTATTTATATCATACCGTTCGAGAGGCAGAGCGCCGCAATATCCCAACAGAGTTGGCACTGCTGCCAGTGATTGAAAGCTCTTATGACCCTAGCGCCACCAGTAGCGCCGCTGCCGCTGGTCTTTGGCAGTTTATTCCCAGTACCGGTCGTATCTATGGTCTCAATCAAAGCAGCACTTATGATGGTCGCCGCGATGTCATCGAATCGACTCGTGCCGCTTATGACTTTTTGACCGCATTATATAATCAATTTGGGAGCTGGGAGTTGGCATTAGCCTCTTATAATGCCGGTCCTGGTCGTATTCAAAAAGCCATTGATGCCAATGCCGCTCAAGGTCTACCGACAGACTTTTGGTCACTACGATTGCCCACTGAAACCATGAACTATGTTCCGCGCTTTTTGGCAGTGGCTGATATCGTCTCTAAACCTGAACAGTATGGGGTTTATCTGCCTGCTATTGCCAACCGTCAGCATTTCCGTAGTGTACCCGTTAATTATGGCGTGAGCTTAGCAGAAATTGCGCAAGCGACAGGGGTCAGCTATGAGGAGCTTGAGAGACTGAATACGGCCCTTATTTCAGGGCGTATTGATGCTTCAGGTCCGCAGCGGGTGGTCATTCCTAATGAAGTCGCCCAAAATGTCGATGCTCAGCTCAGCTTACTAAAAGGTTATGGCACCAGTAATGTACTGGCATCTAGTAATCAAAGCATCCCGACCACGCAGCCCAGTTATAATAGTCAGCCCTATAATACTACCGGCTCAAGCTTACCCTCTACCGGTAGTGCTTTAGCGGATTTTGCTGCCAGTGCCAGTGTGCCGCAGCAAACCACTCAATATATACCACCGACTAGCGTCGCTAATAATAACTCGGTATATAATAGCAATACCTCCTTTAATACTGAGCCTGCCATTACCCGCTCAGAAACCACTAAAATCAATACAGAACTGAAAGCTAGCAACAGCTTACCGACCACCTCCGCCCAAATTACCCAAAATAATACCATTACTCAAGAGCCACCGCTCAGCCGTGAGGAGCGTGACTTTATTGCCAATCAGATTCAAAGACAGGCGGCAGAAGTGAGTGAAATCATTAGCCCTGTGGATGGTAATATTAAGCTATCGGCTATCCAAACAGGACAGTCTGTGCTAGAGGCGAGTGGTAAAGAGAAGAAGCTGAGCTTTGCGAGCAACAATAATACCAGTAAGCCCAAGCCACAAGGTCAGCGCAGCACATATACTGTCAAAAATGGGGACACTTTAGCCAATATCGCCAGTCGTGCCGGTGTGAATTGGCGTGATATCGCTGAATGGAACCAGATAGATGCCAATGCCAAACTATTTGCTGGCAGCACCTTATATCTGTATGGGGCACAGCCCATTACCACCGACAATAACAGCACAACAACCAGCCCTAAACCGAGCACGCCAAGCCAGCCTGATAGCTATATCGTGCAAGGTGGTGATACCCTCATCGGTACCGCCAATCGCTTTGGATTATCCGTCACCCAACTTGCCAGTTATAATAATTTAAGTAGTCGGGCTGATTTGCTAAGAGGTCAAAAGTTGTGGTTAGTACCGGGTAAAGTAACCGCACCTATCACCACGCCTGCGGCGCCGTCATCCAAACCGAGCAAAAATACCACTACAGTTGCCACAAAGAGCTATACCATCAAGTCAGGTGATAACTTATCGGCATTATCGCGTCAGTTTAATATCTCCATCGATACCTTAGCTACTCTTAATGGTATGACTACTGCAGATCCGATATATGTGGGACAAACTATAAAAATACCTGCTAATGCTACGATGAGTGCTCCCGCGAGCAGCAATAGTAGCGCCAGTAATACGACTCCTAACACGAGCAGCTCTGCCGCGACTACTAATTATAAAGTCAAGGCAGGTGATACCCTCATCGGTATCGCCAATAGCATCGGCGTCAGTGCTGAGCAAGTTGCCGCGGTCAATAGTAATTTTGATGCCAAAGCACGTCTGCAACGGGGTCAAACCATCAAAGTACCAGCCACAAAAGAACAAGTGGCTCTGAAGCTGAATGATGAATCGGTGAGTTATAAAGTAAGCTCTGGGGATACTTTGACAGGTGTGGCTAAACGCTATAATATCGCCATCAGTGATTTAGCCGCCGCCAATGGCTTGAATAATAACTCACAGTTGACATTAGGGCGCAATATTACGATTCCGGCAAAAGGTAGCATCACTGTCAGTCATAGTACGGCTACTAACAATACTGCCGCCACGAGTAGCGCTGCCACGAGTAAGCCATCAGCGGGCAAAAGCTTCAGCAATACGGAAGAGTATAAAGTACAAGCAGGTGATGGCATGATTTCTATCGCTCGCCGTTTTGGTGTATCTGTTGCCGACTTAGCCGCAACCAATAACATCGCCGCTAATGCCTCATTACAGCGTGGACAAACTCTTAAAGTGCCGAAACTGACCGTCAGTTATAAAGTAGGTGCAGGCGATACCTTAATTGGCTTGGCACGTAAGTATGATATCTCACCTAAAGAATTGGCAGAGATGAATAATATGGCAGTGGATGCAATGCTACAACGTGGGCAGAATTTAACCGTACCCAATCGTTAATCCGAAAAAGCACACGCGCCACCGTTATACATACTATCCTCACAAAAAAGCTGCTCTTCTAAAAGAGCAGCTTTTTTTACGGTAGAATTTTATGATGGTTAATCAGTCGTCGTTTA
>DAIPIF010000079.1:0-8428 GCA_036770925.1 Psychrobacter sp. | reverse complement strand
GCGCTTTTTCACTCAAGCCTATTGCTTAAAAATCGCTTTAGTCTCGCATCGCTGCTAATGCTTGGGCAAGCTCATCACGGGCATGAATAAAGCCGTCAATACCTTTGGGTAATAAACCTTGGGTCACTTTATCTTGCTGATAGGCTGCGCTAAATTCATCATGGGTCAAGCTCACCTGTTTCATCGCTGCCAAATCCATCGACATGCTAGGCGATAACTGGCGCGTGACATCGACCTCCATTGCCGCCAGCTCATCAATCAAATTGGGCGCAATGGTGAGTAAGTCGCAGCCTGCCAGCGCCAGTATTTGCTCAGTGGAGCGAAAGCTAGCACCCATCACCTGCGTGTTATAGCCGTGCTGCTTGTAATATTGATAAATCAGCTTGACCGATTGCACGCCCATATCATCAGAGGCGGGGACGTTTTGACGGTTTTGTTGGCGTTTTTGCCAGTCTAATATACGCCCTACAAACGGTGATATCAAAGTCACGCCCGCATCCGCACACGCAATCGCTTGGTGTTGCCCAAACAGCAAGGTTAAATTACAATGAATCCCTTGGGTTTCCAGATACCGCGCCGCCTCAATACCTTGCCACGTTGCTGCCATTTTAATTAATACCCGTTCAGAATCAACGCCTGCCTGCTGATACGCGTCTATAAATTCTAGCGCTTTATCGATAGTCGCCCCAGTGTCATAAGACAAACGCGCATCGACTTCGGTGGATACGCGACCTTCAATTAACCGCAAAATATCACAGCCGATTTGAATGGTCAGCGCGTCAATGACCGCATCAATATCGCCGTTATAGCGGCTCATGGTTTCTGATAGACGCCATTGATTATCGGTATCCATGAGCGCTTTGGTAATCAGGCTGGGGTTGGTGGTCGCATCGATAGGTTTGAGGCGCTCAATAGCGCTCAAGTCACCAGTATCAGCGACAATGGTGGTCATAGTACGAAGCTGTTGTAATGCGCTCATCGGCTATCCTTTTTAATCAACTTAAATTATATTTGTTATGTAGCCTTGAACTGTAACATAATTTTGATTATATATTCATTGATAGTATTATATAGGCGACTTAATAAGAAGACTGCGCTTATTTTTTTGTTTACGGTCATTTACGCCCACTTATGCATGGGCACTGCCAGTAGTTTTTGTTATAGTAGAGCCCGTTATAAATGCGCTTATCAAATTTATAAAGCCATAAAGCCAACTTTGTCTATCATGGCGAATTTTAATATCTAAAATAGAGGCATAATGTGCTAAATTAAGGGGCATTTATGACGGTTGTCATGATGTCCTATTCAATACATCACAGCTTAAAAAGGAAAAAGTGGTATGAGTGAGCAGTCATTAGAACAAAATAAAAATCATCAAGCCCCTATAAACACCAGTGCTGACCATACCACAACCGATCAAGCGTTTTTAAGCCGTTTGCGCGAAAACATAGATGCTGTGGATAGTGAGATTCACACCTTAATCAATAATCGTGCCAAACTCGCGCAACAAGTGGCTATTGTCAAAAAAGAACATGCCGCCAAAAGCGATAATGCCGCTGATAAAAACCCTATTTTTTATCGTCCTGAGCGTGAAGCGCAAGTGCTAAAAGCGGTGATGGCACGTAATACCGGACCGATTTCAGATGAAAAAATGGCGCGTTTGTTCCGTGAGATTATGTCGGTCTGCTTAGATTTAGAAGCGCCGCAGCGTATCGCCTTTTTGGGTCCGGTCGGCACTTTTACTCATGCCGCCGCCCTCAAGCACTTTGGTAAAGCCGCGGATACTCTGCCATTGACCACGATTACCGATGTATTTCGTGAAGTGGAGGCGGGTACGGCGATGTATGGCGTGGTACCGGTTGAAAACTCCTCTGAAGGCGTGGTCAATCATACCTTAGATGGTTTTTTATCCTCGACACTCAAAATTATTGGCGAAGTTGAGTTGCCCATTCACCAAAACTTTTTGGTCGCTGAGCATACCAAAGTTGACAGTCTCAGCCGCATTTATTCGCATCAGCAATCCTTGGCGCAGTGTCGTCATTGGCTCGATGTGAATTTCCCAAATGTCGAGCGGGTGGCAGTCTCAAGCAATGGCGAGGCGGCACGTCGACTCAAAAATGAATGGCACTCGGCGGCTATTGCAGGCGATGTGGCGGCGGCTGAATATGGCTTGCACAAGCTTTATAGCAATATTGAGGATAATCCGAGTAATACCACGCGCTTTTTAATCATTGGTCACGAAGCGATTGCGCCATCTGGTCAAGACAAAACCTCCATCGTGGTATCTGCTCATGATAAAGCGGGCGCTCTGATTGAGATTTTAAAACCCTTATCCTATCATGGGGTGTCGATGACCAGTATTGAGACCCGTCCTGAACGTCCTAATAAATGGGCGTATGTGTTCTTTATTGATATGGATGGTCACATTGATGAGCCGAATGTCAGCGCTGCCATTGCTGATATTCGCCCATTGGTCAAAGATGTGCGGGTGTTAGGCTCCTATCCCAAAGCAGTCTTGTAGGCAGTGGTTATTATAGATATACCTCTAAAATTAAAATGACTATCACTGCGCCATTATCTCTAAGGAATCATCATGCCGTTTGCTCACTCACAACCAGCAGAACTTATGCCGCTTATCCCTGCGTATGCGAGTATTTTAGAGCTAACCCCTTATCAAACGGGTAAGCCTGTAGAGACATTAACCCGAGAATATGGCGTCTTTGATGTGGTGAAACTTGCCAGTAATGAGAATCCACTAGGGTGTTCTCCAAAAGTGACCCTCGCGATTACTGAGCAGTTGGGTCAACTGGCGCGTTATCCTGATGGTAATGGCTATTATCTCAAGCAAGCGCTGGCAGATTTCAACGAGGTGAATGTCGATTGCATCACGTTAGGCAATGGCTCCAATGATTTGCTCGATATCCTAGCGCGGGCGTTTGTCGGTTCAACAGATGCCATTGTTTATAGCCAATACGCGTTTGTGGTGTATTCGATGCTCGCTAATATGCAAGGGGCGACTGGCGTTGAAGTGCCAGCCCAGCGTTTCGGTCACGACCTAAAAGCAATGGCGCAAGCGGTCACGGACAATCCAAATACCAAAATCGTCTTTATTGCCAATCCAAATAACCCAACAGGCACTCAGCTTGAAGCGGCAGATTTGCGCCAGTTTATGGCAAGTATTCCTGCATCGGTGCTAGTGGTTTTGGATGAAGCGTATATTGAGTACAGTCCTACGAGTAATAATCGCGCATTGTTAGATGAGTATGATAATGTGGTCATCGTGCGCACCTTTTCAAAAGCCTATGGTCTGGCAGGTCTGCGTATCGGTTATGCGTTAAGCTCGCAGCCGGTTGCTGATTTACTCAACCGTATTCGTCAGCCCTTTAATGTCAGCCGTATCGGTCTTGCCGCGGCACAAGCAGCACTGGCTGACCAAGACTTTATTGTGCAGTCTCGAGAGTCTAACCAAGAGCAGATGCGCTGGCTTGAGCAGCAGTTTGATGGTTTAGGACTGGGCTTTATTAAGTCACATGCCAACTTTATCATGGTTGAAATTGCGATTGAGATGGAGGATGTGACAGCAGCAACGGTCAATCAAGCTCTGCTTGAGCAAGGCGTTATTGTGCGTCCGTTAAACAATTATGGGCTGGATAATTGGCTGCGTATTACGGTGGGTTTGGCAGAAGAAAATATGCGTCTTATCGATACTTTGCATTCGATACTCAATGAAGATTAAGGATAGAGCGTTATTATCTTTTAAATGACTTTTAATAGTCGCTGTATTTTAATAACCCCAATATTTTAAATTATATTAAAACCAATGTGTTTAATGAGAAAAGTTGTGAATCCTCCAAGCCATCATCATAAAAATTATAAAGCCGCTACCGCGCTGCCGACGCCTCTATTCAAGCAAGTGTGCGTCATTGGTTTGGGTTTAATTGGTGCCAGCCTTGCTCAAGCCATTAAAGATAATGGCTTAAGTGCGCGTTTGGTGGCTGTTGATAAACATGCGCCCAGCTTAGCCGAGGGCATCCAAGATGGCTTACTTGATGCGGGCAGTGGCGTATTGAGCGCCGTGGTCAGTGGTAGCGATTTAATTATTATTGCCGTGCCCACACAGATTGTTACTGCCGTATTTAGCGATATAAAAGCGGCGATGGATAGCGGGCTTATCGCTACTGACTGCATCATTACGGATGTTTGTAGCACTAAAGTTAATATCATTGCGGCGGCAAAAGCGGTATTTAGTGCGTCACCCAATAGTCTGCCTGATGGTCTGCCCGTAGGCTTTGTGCCCGCGCATCCGATTGCTGGTGCCGAAAATTCAGGGTATCATGCGCGGCGCGCCAATTTATTTATGAATCATAGCGTTATTATTTGTGAGCTGCCAACCACGAGCGCGGCGGCAATTGCGCTGCTGCGTCAGCTGTGGGAGGCGGTCGGTGCCACGGTTATGCCGATGAGTGCTGCGCATCATGATTCGATATTGGCACATACCAGTCATTTACCGCATCTATTGGCGTTCAATTTGGTTGAGCAATTGGCAAGCCATGATGATAATTTAGATATGTTTCGCTATGCCGCTGGCGGGTTTCGTGACTTTACCCGTATTGCTGCCAGTGATCCTAAGATGTGGCATGATATATTTTTTGCCAATAAAAGCGCCATTGTCAGCGCTCTTGATGAGTACAGCGTCTATTTGCAAAAGATGCGCCAGCTTATCCTTGATAATGATTCAACCGCCCTGATGGGACTTTTGGGCCGCGCGCAAGCCGCACGGCGACATTTTGGCCACATGTTAGCCAGCACCCCTTATACGGATACCTCTGCTATGTCAGCGTCATACTTTATTTCTCCCAGTAACAGCGTTTCAGGCACAATTACCATCCCCGGTGATAAGTCCATCTCACATCGCAGCATTATGCTGGGCAGTCTTGCCACAGGTGTCACCCATGTCACTGGATTTTTAGAGGGCGAGGATGCGCTTGCTACCTTGCAAGCGTTTCGGGATATGGGCGTCACTATTGAAGGACCTAATAAGGGCGAATTAACCATTCATGGCGTTGGCATGAAAGGCTTAAAAGCTAGCAAAACGCCCCTTTATATGGGCAATTCAGGCACCAGTATGCGCCTGCTTGCTGGGATTTTAGCCGCCCAAGATTTTGATAGCGTCTTAATGGGTGATACCAGTCTGAATAAACGTCCGATGGAGCGGGTCGCAGCACCACTGCGGCAAATGGGTGCCATCATTCAAAGTACTGGCACCAATGGTACCGCGCCGCTAAGTATTACCGGTCGTGATACCGCAGGCAAACCACTACAAGGCGTTGAATATGCAATGCCCGTTGCCTCAGCACAAATTAAATCGTGTCTGTTACTCGCAGGATTATGGGCTGAGGGCACCACGACCGTCACCCAGCCTGAGATTAGCCGTGACCATACTGAACGTATGCTATCTGCTTTTGGTTATCCCGTCACTGTCGAGGGCAACCGTATCAGTGTAGAGGGCGGCGGACAGCTCACTGGCGGCGATATCGCGGTTCCTGCAGATATCTCCTCAGCGGCATTTTTTATGGTCGCGGCAGCAATCAGCCAAAACAGTGAGTTGACCTTAACCCAAGTTGGTATTAACCCCACGCGTACGGGCATCATTGATATTCTCAAACTGATGAACGCGGACATTACGCTAGCCAATCAGACCCATGTGGGCGGCGAGCCGGTGGCTGATATTACTATCCGTAGCTCAAACCTACAAGGTATTGATATTCCAGAATATCTGGTGCCGTTAGCTATTGATGAATTCCCCGTCTTATTTATTGCCGCCAGCTGCGCTACAGGGCGCACGGTGTTGACGGGTGCCAAAGAGCTACGGGTCAAAGAGTCTGACCGCATCGCAGTAATGGCTGATGGCTTGCAAACGCTTGGCGTTACGTGCAGCGTCACCGAAGATGGCTTGATTATTGAAGGTCAGGGTAGCTGTGATAATAATGAGCAGGCTCATAATGAGGTAAACAATAGCCATCCTGTATTTGGCGGTGGTCATATCACCTCGCACCATGATCACCGTATTGCCATGAGCTTTGCGGTTGCCAGCTTGCGTGCCTCTAAGCAAATCACGATTGAAGGCGTTGAAACCGTCAATACCAGTTTTCCAGGCTTTGCTGAATTGGCGAATCAAATCGGTATGGCGATTGAAGTTGATGACGGTAATGGTAATGCTGAGCCTAAAGATTAATTCATTCATAGGCTCGCTTTATAATAACTCGTATGCTGTCAAGTCATACGACGCTATAACACCGCTACAAAAAAGTTTTTGGCAATGTGTTGGGGTCGTAGCCACCTCAATACATTGCTTTTCTATTTTATAATCCACCACGTTGTTCTGTGTTATGACCACCCAAAATGCCCTAAAAAAACCAGTAACGCCGATGGCGACTAGCAGACGCGGGATTATTACCGCGTTGATAGCCTTTTGTATTTGGGGTGCGTTTCCTTTATATTTCAAGCAGTTAGCCGCTTATGATGCGACGGAGATTATTGGTCATCGTATCATTTGGACGTTTTTATGTTTGCTGGTGGTATTAATTGTCACCAAGCGCTGGCAATGGATTGAGACGCTCAAGCAAAACCCTAAGTGGCTAGGGCTGACTTTTATATCTGGCTTGATTATCGCCACTAATTGGCTGACCTATGTTTGGGCGGTGAATGCCGACCGTATCTTGGAGGCGAGTTTAGGCTACTTTATTGGTCCTTTAGTGGGCGTGGCGCTGTCGATGATTTTATTCAAAGAGCGCCTGCGACCCTTGCAATGGGTGGCTATCGGCTTTGCGTTATTATCGGTGGTTATTCAAGTGGCGCTGCTTGGCAGTTTGCCATGGATATCCTTGGTATTGGCGTTTAGCTTTAGCACTTATGGCACCATTCAGCGGCAAACGCCTTTTACTGCGATTGATGCGATGTTTATTGAAACCGCGTTACTGGTGCCGATTTGTCTTTGGTGGTTTTGGCAAGCAGATGTCGTCAGTAGTCAGCTGAGCTTTTGGTTTACGCCCAATATTTGGCTACTCATGCTGGCAGGACCGGTCACCTTGATACCGTTACTGTTGTTTAATAAATCCACCAAGCTGGTGGCTTTTAGTATTTTAAGTTTTATGAATTATCTGACCCCGACTTTTATTTTCTTTTTAGCGGTGTTTTATTATAAAGAAGCTTTTGACTTACAGCGTTTAGCCGTCTTTGGTTTAATTTGGCTCGGTTTGCTATTATTCAGTATTGATTTGTGGCGTCATCGTCCAAGTAAAATGCTAAAAGCTATTAATGCAAATCATGAGCGCTTATAAAACAGGCGTAGGCTGAGTTAAAACTGAGCCGCCAAAGAGTTCCTATGACGTTGAGTGTGAGAACAAGTATGCTTAACCCACAATAATCTTAAAATTAAAACGCTTACTTAAGGATAAAAAATGCTATCTACTGAATCGGATGTGGTATTTGTAAAAGGGCTAAAAGTTGCGGCGGTGATTGGCGTTTATGACTGGGAGCGCGCCATAACTCAGCCGCTACTCATCGATATCGCCCTTGAAACGGATATGACTCAAGCGGCGCTATCGGACGATGTGGAGGACGCGCTCAATTATAAAGCCGTTTGTGATGATGTCAGTGCGTGGTGCAAAGACATTAAATCTAAGCTCCTTGAGCATTTAGCGGGACAACTCGCTGATAAGCTATTGGCAAAATATCCTTGTCAAAAAGTCACCCTAAGCGTCGCCAAACCAACGGCGATTACAGCCGCTGCGGCGGTAGGGGTGCAAATTACCCGCTACGCCAAAACCAGCACCTCGGCTAGTTTGCCTGATGAGTGATAAGGGTTTGCAAGCGATAAGTCTAGACTTATCACGCTTAACCAGAGCGCTGCCTGAGCAATTGCAACAGCAAGCGGTCACGGCGCTGATAATCGCTTTGGGTAGTAATTATCAAGCGGACTATTATTTAGCCATGGTCGGCAAAAGTCTTGCCACGCTAGGCGATATAAGGCTATCGACTGCCTTTAAAAACCCTGATTATACCGCTACGGCGGCGCAGCCAAAGCCTGATTATACCAATCAATGCGTCTATTTAGCGTTGACACAAAGTATGACTCTAGAGCAGCTGCAACCCACCTTTAAGGATTTTGAAGCAGACTGTCATAGACAACGTCTGTCTGAACATACAGATACTCGACGAGTGACTATGGATATCGATATCTTATTAGTGACTTTGAATCCTAAAAAAAACAGCCTAAGCGATATATCAAAATTAAACTGGATTATTATGGCAGACCGTTACCCATTTAAAACTCATGAACTTATCGGAGTGGCGGAGTTGGTTAAAGCTGGTTTATAGAAAAATGCGTGTGGGGGATGCTGAGAGCACACCCCACACAAAAATAAAC
>DAIPIF010000078.1:0-8517 GCA_036770925.1 Psychrobacter sp. | reverse complement strand
ATGCAAGCAAAAAGGGTTGTGTTGCAAGGTGGGCTTAGTGTAAAACAAATCTATTATTCTTGTATATAATAAATAGTCATCACTGTATGTGATTTAGGAATATAGCAGGAGAGTAACCCCGTTCATGCTCTACTGTTTAAGTATCGAGGTTAGTGTTTAGATACGCAGATAAGGCGGTAATCATCAGCTGCTCTAAGCGCTCATTGGCGCTACTATTATCACTGACAGAGGCATTAACTATCGGGGTGTTTAAAGCTTGGCTGGCGTCATTTTCCGCCTGATTAGCCACCGCCTTTTTATGCAGATAGTCTTGGGCGCGGTGCCATAAGCGTTCGGGCATCTCAATAGTTAGGCTGATATCTGCGCCTAATATCCGCGCCGCATTGATACTGACAATCGCCCATGTACAGCCGGCAAAGTTGTTTTTCTGGTCAGCGGTATTTATCAGATGGGTTGCGATATCACTGCCTAACGGTAGCGGCTGCTCATTTGCTGCCAACGCATATAAATGATGAATAATGCAGACACGGGCTTGGCTGATAACGCCAGTGATATCCTGCGCCTTTATTTTCAGCTCAGGTAAATCAGGCAGTAACCCATAAAACACGGCGTCTTTTTGAAAAATAGCAATGGGATAGTGCATAAATACCTCGATTAGAAGCGTAAAAGATACTCAAGTAGCAGGTATGCCTCTACCGATTAGGCTACATCGGCGTATAAATAAACGGCGCTCAGTCCGCTACAATAGCAAAAATAGCCAAGATTGGGTAATAACGGTTGATGATAAGGGTAGTGCCTGTGTAAAGGGGTTTTATGGAAAGTCGCGCAAGTGCTAGCACTGTTTAGGATAAACAACCCTCTTATTAACAGTTCTGCAAGCTTAGGATACATAGTATTACCCGTGGGTATGATATGTAGGTTTGTTTGGCAACGGGTAGAGGTTTAATGCAAAAATATCTTTATAATACCTAGTCAAGATAGAGGTTCTCAAGTACCATAATTCAATTTTGACATTTTGTCACTTTTGTTTTAATTTTTAGTGAGTTGTTATGTCTGTTGCCCAATCTGTACCTCCCAATACTGCGGTTACCAAAAAGTCATGGTTTGATGCCCTGAAGTCTTTTTCAGACATTCGGGTGATGATTATGCTATTTCTTGGTTTCTCAGCAGGCGTGCCTATTTTACTGGTGTTTTCAAGCTTATCCTTATGGCTCAGTGAAGCGGGTTTAGAGACCGGCGTTATCACCATGTTTGGTTGGGCGGGACTGGGTTATTCCTTTAAGTTCATTTGGGCACCTTTGATTGATTCGATGCCACTGCCTTTTTTGACTAAATGGCTGGGGCGACGACGGGCGTGGATGTTTATATCGCAGCTACTGGTATTGCTGGCTATTTTTATGATGGCAAGCGTCAATCCCATTGTAGAAAACGTCCTGTGGGTAATGGCGCTTGGGGCGGTGCTATTAGGCTTTTCATCTGCCACGCAGGATATCGTCATTGACTCCTATCGTATCGAGCTGGCGGGGTTTGAGTTGCAACCGACATTGTCCTCGGTTTATGTGGCAGGTTACCGTATTGGGATGATTGCCGCGGGGGCAGGGGCGCTCTATTTGGCGACTTATTTTGGCTCATCAGAGACTTTTTATAGCTATGAGGCGTGGCGCAATACTTATTATACGATGATGGCGGTGATGTCTGTGGGCTTGCTGACGACGTTTGCCATTTATGAGCCGACTGCCGAAACCCTTGAATTAAATAAGCAACAAAGAAACTTAAAACTCTTCTCTTTATACGCCGCTTTTTTATTAATTCCGGGTGTTCTGTATGGTTTGCCGGTATTTATCAGCACTTTTGCGACGAGAATATTAGATAAACCGTTAACGTTGATACCTGCTGAATGGTTGCCTGCTATCAATATGTACTTCTTAATCGTGGTGGCATGTGCGCCCTTTTTATTGATATATTTTATAATCAACCAACCCAAAATCGTCAATAAAGTCGCTTCAGTGGTGCAAACGCGTAATGACAATATCAGAATATTAGTGCTATTTATCTTCTCGGTTTTGGCATTTATTGGCGCTTTTGTGCTAATCGGTAAAGTATCTGGCAGTCCTGAAGGCGTCTTGCTCAAGTTTGGGTTAGAAGTGGTCAGATTATTGGGTAGCTTGGCGGTAGCGATAGCGGTTGGTTATGCGCTTATCGCCGCCGGACTTGCCAAAAAGTCAGTCGCGAAACAATTATGGGTGGACCCTATCGCCGACTTTTTTCGGCGCTATGGTAAGCAGGCGATATTGCTGCTATTACTAATTGGATTTTATCGGGTCTCGGACATCGTCGCGGGTAATTTATCCAACGTTTTTTATGCCAAAATGGGCTTTACCAAAATTCAAATTGCCGATGCGGTCAAGTTCCTTGGGCTGTTTATGACCATTGCAGGTGGCTTTTTGGGTGGTCTTATCGCTCAAAAAATGAAAATGATGCATGTGATGCTCATTGGGGCGATTGCCTCAAGCTCAACCAACTTGCTATTTATTTTATTGACCTATCACCCCGGCGATATGAATTATATGTACTTCGCAGTTATCGTTGATAATTTAGCGGCAGGTTTTGCGACGGCAGTATTTATCGCCTTTTTATCGGCGCTCACTTCTGTGAAATTTACCGCGGTACAATATGCCATATTCTCCTCACTGATGACCTTATTTCCAAAAGTGCTAGGCGGTTATTCTGGTGCTATCTCCGATAATGTCGGCTTTGCGAACTTTTTCTTGATTACCTTTTTGATTGGTATTCCGGTGCTCGTGCTGATTTATTTGGTGGATAAACACGTGGTGATTGGCAGCAATGATGATGCAATTGAAGCCCCTATTAAATGAGAGTGATCATTGTTAACGCCTTATAAAGTGATGAAATAGATATGAGCTCTTTTGATAATTTGACGCGCATTCAACCCCTTAGTATTAAGGCGATTAAAAATACTCCGATTGATAAGGTGCCAGAATATTGGCTCAGGGATTGGCTGTTATATGTCGTGCAGCAACCGCACGCATTTTTAATCACTGATGACGATTATCAGCTGAGCGATAGCGAGTTTGCACAGTTTAATGCAGGCTTAGCCAAGATGCAGGCTGGTACGCCTTTAGCTTATCTGACGGGTAGCCAAGCGTTTTGGTCGCTTGAATTTAAGGTAAATGCGCATACCCTGATTCCAAGACCTGATACTGAGGTGTTGGTTGAGCAAGTATTAAATTGGATACAAGCGCAGCCAAAGAGCGCAGAGGATAAACCCAAGCGTTTGCTAGATTTGGGCACCGGTTCAGGCTGTATTGCGATTAGTTTGGCGCACGAGCTAAAATCGGCGCAGTGGCAAGTGGTGGCGGTGGATGTATCGCCTGATGCGCTTGAGGTGGCGGCTCACAATGCTACGATCAATAATGTGACCAATATTGAGTTTGTGAGCAGTAGTTGGTATGAGGGTTTATCGACTCATACTGAATCACTATTTGACATTATTGTCTCAAATCCGCCTTATATCGATGAGGCGGATGAGCATTTGGTGCATTTGCAAGCGGAGCCTATCAGCGCTTTGAGCGCGGGCAATCAGGGCTTGGCAGACATTGAGCATATCGTGGAATATGCGCCGCAGTATTTGCAGGCAGGCGGCTTATTAGCGATTGAGCATGGTTATGAGCAAGGCTTAGCGGTGCGGCAGTTATTTATCGATAATGGCTTTGAGTCGGTGGCAACCATTCAGGATTATGGCGCTAATGATAGAGTAACGCTTGGGCAGCTTTAAAGTTATAGCAGTTTTTAATCTAATATAATGGTGGTAATGATGGCTGTGCAAACCGATGCTGATGTGCTAAATAAGCAAACCTTAACCGATGCTGAACTGCTGCGTTATGCCCGCCAAGTGTTGCTTGAAGGCTGGGATATCGAGGCGCAGCTACGTCTGAAGTCAGCGCGTATCGTCATGATTGGCGCAGGTGGGCTTGGCTGCCCTGCCTCTGAAACCTTGGTGCGGGCAGGACTTGGGCAAGTGCACTTGATTGATGATGATGAGATTGAAGCGAGTAATTTGCAGCGGCAAACGCTATTTTTGCCCGCGGATATCGGCAAATCTAAGGCGCTAACGGCAGCAAAGATGCTCAAGCAGATTAATCCACTTATCAGCGCGCGCGGTAGCGTGGCGCGTTTAACTGATGATAATGCTTATGAATTGCTCGGTATGGCAACCGGCAAGCCTGATTTATTGTTAGATTGTACCGATAATTTTGCCACTCGCGATATGATTAATCGGGTCAGTGTGCGCTATCAGATTCCGCTATTGTCCGCCTCAGCGATTGCGATGCAAGGACAATTGGCGCTGTTTGAGCCGCAACTCAATAGCGGTTGTTATCATTGTGTGTTTGGTAGTGCAGATACCGCGGATGACCGCGCGCGCGATGAGCGTACTTGTGCCCATTCAGGCGTGCTTGCCAGTACCACTGCAATTATGGGTAATTTGCAAGCCAATGCCGCGCTACAATATTTGGGACTCACCAAAAATCCACTGACAGGCAAGCTGTTATTGTGGGATGGTAGCCGTATGCAGCAGCGCTTGATGGGCTATCGAGCAGACCCGCAATGTACGGTTTGTGCCACTGCTTAAAGCTCTTAACGCGCTTAAGTACGTTTACACAATGCTCAGCCTTTTCTTTTTTGTCTGCCTAATTTTGGCAAATGCTTAAAGCATAGCGTGCTTTTTAAGCAGCGTGCAAGCTACGACTAAATTCTAAACTCATTATTTTTACTAATACAGTTGTCATTTATGAAAACCCATCGTCCTCATTTATTAAAGCATACCTTTAATGTGGTAAACCGTGTCCGACAAACGGCAAGCATCGCAGGGCTATCCGCCTTACGAGTCGCTAAAGGTGAAAAACCTGACGCCCAATTACTCAAAGAAACCTTTGAGCAGCTAGGCACCACTTATATCAAGATAGGGCAGTTTATCGCCAGTACGCCCTCGCTATTTCCGCGTGAGTATGTTGAGGCGTTTCAAGGCTGTCTCGACCAAACCACGCCGTTATCTTATGATTATATCGAGCAAGTGCTTATCAGTGAGCTGGCAGGTGACGGTCGAGATTTGGACGATATTTTTGCTTACATTGACCCCAAGCCGCTGGCTTCTGCCTCCATTGCCCAAGTGCATGCCGCCCGTTTAATGAGTGGTGATGAGGTGGTATTAAAGGTACAAAAGCCAAATGTTGAGACCATTATGCAGACGGATTTGGGCGTGCTGCATTTGGTGACCAAGTCGCTTGAGGTCTTGATGCCGTCAATGAAATTTGCCAGTATCGCCCCGATTATCGATGAGATTCGCCTGCGGATGCTAGCGGAGACCGACTTTATTGCTGAGGCGCAAAATATCCGCGACTTTCAGCAGTTTCTTAACGTGTCCGGTAATACGCGAGTGATTGCGCCAACGGTTTATGGGGATTTGACTGGCAAACGGGTGCTGACCATGAGCCGCCTGCATGGGGTGTCGATGATTGATGAGACGGCGATGCGCCAGTATTGTAGCGATCCGGCGCAAGTGATGGCAGATACTTTGAATACCTGGTTTGCAAGTTTGCTGCTTTGTAATAGCTTTCATGCGGATTTACATGCGGGTAATTTAATGTTATTGACCGATGGGCGCATTGGCTTTTTAGATTTTGGGATTGTCGGTAAATTAAAAGCTGAAAGCTGGCGCGCGTGTATGGGCATGATGCAAGCCTTGCAGGACAATGATTATCAAATGATGGCGCACCATATGATAGATATGGAAATGACGCGCGCGCGTAGTGAGATAGATGAGGCAGCATTGGCAAAGGACTTGCAGCGGATGATGCAGGTGATTATGGCGGAGGATGCCGCGTTTACCAGTGGCGTGCCGTTTAATACCAAAGAGCAGGCGGATGAGCTCAATAAAATGATGCTGGAGATTGTCGATGTCGGCAAACGTCATGGGATTCATTTTCCGCGAGATTTTGCCTTATTGACCAAGCAGTTATTATATTTTGACCGCTTTATGCGTACGCTCGCGCCAGATATGGATATGTTTAGTGATAAGCGCGTTACTATGTTAGGCTAGGATAAGAGTTAGGCTAGAATAAGAACAAGCTGACGCAAATTTCAACTATGCTCTTTAATAATCACTGCTGTTAACACAAAGGATTGTGTGCTGATGACTATAAATTGGCTTTGCTATGGCGACTGATTCGCATCGGCGCATCATCCCTGCGATTACTAATGAGACGGCTATCGCTTGGATTGGGCTATATGGTCTGGCGGTCGTGATGGGCTTTGGGCGCTTTTTGTTTACCGCCACTTTGCCTGATATTATGACCCAGTTGTCGCTCTCAACGGCGCTTGCCGGTTGGCTGGCTTCTGTCAATTATATTGGCTACTTCATTGGGGCGCTGATTGCGATGTTTGTGCCGCAGCGTTTGACGTGGCAGGCGCTGATGCTCGGTACTATCATCAGTATTGTGACCACGATATTGCTTTTTATATCCCATATGCCGCTTAGTCTATGGTATGTCATTCGGCTACTGGCGGGGGCGGCAAGTGGCATTGGGATGATATTAGGCTCGTCTTTTATCCTGCAGCACTTTAGCATGGCGCGGCGCTCGGTATTATCCACCTTGCATTATGCCGGTATTGGGACAGGTATCAGTCTGTCTGCGCTGCTGACGTGGTGGCTGCTAAGCTTAGGATATCATTTTGACATCATATGGCTGGTTGCTGGCATCAGTAGCTTACCGTTATTGGGCTTGCTTTATGCCATACGACCTGCAAAACCCTCTATTGACAACCATTCTAGCCAGCAACATTCTTCTTATTTGTCTATCACCCAAAGCGTGATTCATTTTAAACGTGCTTTATATGAGGGTATTTTTGGGCATACCAAAGCCATTACTCTGTTAGTTATCAGCTATATGTTGGCAGGGTTTGGTTATATTACCTCCGCGACTTTTTTGCCGGTTATGGCAGCGCAGCAGCTGAGTCATCAGACTTATGCAGGGCTGCTCATTTGGTTGATTGTCGGTATTTGTGCGATGTTATCCAATCCCTTGTGGGGCGCACTTGCCAAACGTATTGGCGAGAGTAACACCCTTATCAGCATTACGATTTTACAGGCACTGGGCATGCTGACGCCCTCTTTATTTGAAGGCGCTGTGGGGCTATATAGTAATGCGGTTATTTTGGGTTTGACCTTTGTCGGCATTGTCTCCATGACTTTGACACTGATTAAAAATATCAATCCTGCTTATAGCAACTTATTAATAGGCTTAGCGACCTTAGCGTATGCGATCGGTCAGCTTATAGGTCCTTTAGTCACCGTGGCATTGGCAGGAGAGAATAATAATTTTAATGCCGGTTTATTGGTTGCAGGCGCAGGTTTAGTGATTGGACTGGTATTACTGCTATTATTTCGTCAAAATCAACATCAGACTTAGCATAAAATAACAGCTGTGAGATATCCATTAAATCATACTGCGGCTGAACACTTCGCGTAGCTCAAAGCTGGTATGCACTTGGGCTACGCCTTCGATGTGATTGAGTCGGTGCAATAAAAATTCCTCATAATGTGCCATATCTCGCACGCGTACCTTTATTAAATAATCCTCACTACGACCCGTGACGATACTACAGCTCACCACTTCATGAAAGCTTTGGATTTTTTGTTCAAACTGCTCAAAGCGGTCTGCAGTATGCCTATCCATACTAATGGCGATAAATACTGCTAGCGGATAGCCGAGTTTCTGCGCGTCAGTTTGGGTATGATAACCGGTGATAATACCCGACTCCTCCAAGCGTTTAACCCGCCGTGCACAAGGCGTGGCAGATAAATTCACCCGCTCAGCGAGCTCGGTGATACTGATGCGCGCATCCGTTTGTAGCAGTTGCAATAGACGCTTATCGATATCATCCAGCTCATGTGATGGCGCAGGATGCTGAATCAATGCAAGATTAGTAGTCATATTTTTATAGCACTAGTGGTTTATACTAATTTTACGCTAATTTATAGAGTTAATCACTCATTTAATCATAAAAAATATCATATTAAGCTGCTTTTCACTGCAAGAAGTTTGCTATTATAATGCTATAAACTTTGATTATCTCCTATGATAATCGCTATCCTCATCTCATCATTTATCTAAGGATTGACTATGTCTGGACAAGCCACACGACCGACTATTACCCCCAAAAATGCCGCTTTTGATTATAAAAAATACCGTCCTTTTGCCTTTGCGCCCACGCTGCCAGATCGCACGTGGCCGAGCAAGACGATTGAAAAAGCGCCAATGTGGGCCAGTGTAGATCTGCGTGATGGTAATCAGGCACTTATTGACCCGATGACTATTGAGCAAAAAATGCGTTTTTTTGAGACCCTTGTGGATGTCGGTTTTAAAGAAATTGAAATTGGTTTTCCGTCAGCGGCGCAAGTAGAGTTTGATTTTGCGCGTAAACTCATTGAAGAAAATC
>DAIPIF010000077.1:0-8619 GCA_036770925.1 Psychrobacter sp. | reverse complement strand
ATTGATGCGGTCAAAAAAGCCGCGGATGATGGCTTAAGCTTTGGTACGCCCACGCCATTTGAGACCACGGTTGCAGACAAGATTTGCGACATCGTCCCAAGCGTTGAGATGATTCGCATGACTAGCTCAGGGACCGAGGCGACCATGAGCGCGATTCGTTTGGCGCGCGGCTTTACGGAGCGGGATAAAATCGTCAAGTTCGAAGGCTGCTATCACGGGCATTCAGACAGTCTGCTCGTAAAAGCGGGCTCAGGGATGCTCGATATTGGCGAACCCACCTCCAAAGGCGTGCCCGCCGATTTTGCTAAGCATACCATTACCATTCCCTTTAATGACCCACAAGCGATTAAAGACTGCTTTGAGAAATGGGGTGCGGAAATTGCCTGCGTGATTGTTGAGCCTATCGCGGGCAACATGAATATGGTCATTCCGACCCAAGAATTCCATGATACGCTGCGTGCAGAATGTACCGCTAATGGCGCGGTATTGATTTTTGATGAAGTCATGACCGGTTTTCGGGTGGGACTGGGCGGCGCCCAAGCCCATTTTAACATTGACCCTGATTTAACCTGCTTTGGTAAAATCATCGGTGCCGGCTTACCCGTTGGTGCTTTTGGTGGCAAAAAAGAGGTGATGTCTTGTATCGCGCCACTCGGCGGCGTCTATCAAGCAGGCACCTTATCCGGTAACCCACTCGCCATGCGTGCTGGTATCGCGATGTTTGAGGACTTAACGGTAGATGGTTTTTATGCGGAACTCTCTGCCAAAGTAGATAAGCTGGTTGATGGTTTTCAGGCGGCGGCGGACAAGCATGGCATTAACTTGCGTACCAATAAACTGGGCGGCATGTTTGGTATGTTCTTTGTCAAAGACAAGGCAACGGGCGTCCCGCAGAATTTCGATGACGTCACCGAGTGCGACATGGACGTGTTTAATACTTTCTTTCATGGCATGTTAGATCGTGGTATCTACCTTGCGCCCTCTGCCTATGAAGCGGGCTTTATGTCCATTAAGCATAGTGATGCTGACTTAGAGACGACTATTAAAGCGGCAGATGAGATTTTTGCAGCCATGGCAAAAGCATAGTGAGTTTTATCTACATTTAGAGCCTAATAAAAACCAGCATCTGTAACGGTGCTGGTTTTTTTGCTTTTGGTCGTGCCACTCAAGCGCACGCCTGCTAAACTCAATTGAATAAGCCTGCGCCTGACTTGTCAGTATTTGGCAGACATGCTTTAATAGCGCAACCTAGATTTTTACTTCTCCCCTGACTTTTTACTTCTCCCATAAAGGTAGCGCTGCCGCTTATGCTCAATAAATATCTTGCAAACCCGCCGCTCGCTGAAAATGAATTAATGGCGGCAATCGATATCGGCTCTAATAGCTTTCACTTGGCAATCGCTCGCCTCGACCATGGTGAGGTGCGTAAAGTGGTCTCCATGTCCGAAAAGGTACAGTTAGCGGCAGGTCTAGATGAGCATAATATCTTAGGCGCTGAGGCAGAGCAGCGCGGGCTCGATTGTCTCAGCCGCTTTGTGGCGCGTATCGATTCAGTGCCGCCTGAGCGCGTGCGTATCGTCGCCACCAATGCGCTGCGCCAAGCCAAAAATGCCAATGACTTTATCAAACGTGCCAATGCCATATTGCCCAAACCGATTGAGATTATCGCCGGACGCGAAGAGGCGCGGCTCATTCATTTGGGCGTTGCTCACACCAATGCCAGTAGTGATAAGCGTTTGGTGATAGATATTGGTGGCGGCTCGACAGAGTTTATCATTGGGCAAGGGTTTGAGCCATTATTGACCGAAAGCTTGCAGATGGGCTGTGTCGCCTTTACCAAAAAGTTTTTTTCGGATGGGCAAATTACCGAAAAAGCCTTTAATGAGGCGATTACTGCCGCCCGAAAAGAGATATTAGCCATCAATGGACAATATCAAAAAACCGGCTGGAATAGCGTCATTGGCTCTAGTGGCACGATTAAAGCGGTCAAAAATGCTTTGGTCTCTAAAGGCTGGGCGGATGAGCAAGAACGCATCACTTATAAAGGCGTCAAAAAGCTAGAAAAGCTGCTGATAACCATGAATGAGGTGAATAATATCGAATTAGAAGGGGTCAAAGACCATCGTAAAGCGGTATTCCCAGCAGGGGTGGCGGTACTGCGCGCGGCGATGAAAGTGCTCGGTATTGACAGCATCACCTACTCTGATGGCGCGCTGCGTGAGGGGGTGATGTATGACATGCTCGGACGGTTTGCCAGTGAAGATGTGCGTGACCGTAGCGTATTGGCACTGATTAAACGCTATTCAGTTGATAAAAAACAAGCCAAGCAAGTGGTCAAAACCAGTCAGCAATTATTTGAGCAAGTCAAAACCGCCTTAGCGCTGAGCAATGAGGATGCTGATTTACTGCGCCGCGCCGCATTTTTGCATGAGATTGGACTGGCGATTAGTCACAGTAATTATCATCGGCATAGCGCTTATCTGCTTGAGCATTCTGATATTCCGGGGTTCTCGCAAGTGGACCAAAAGCGCATCGCCCAACTGATGCTGAATCATCGCCGTAAGCTAAAAGGCGATATGCTTGAGCAAACCTGTCTGATTGGTGGCGAGCCGCTGCTGTATTTATGTCTATTATTGCGGTTGGCGGTATTGACCCATCATAGCCGCAGTGAGTACGATGCGCCCTCGATGCAACTGCGCGTGACGGCGAGCCATTGTTGGGAGCTGACGATTGACGCTGATAACCACCATTACGTGTTTTTAGTCTCAGACCTGCTGGCGGAGATTGAACAATTTGCCAAATGGGGTATCACCTTGAGCGTGATTGAAAAGTCATAAAAGCGTTATAAAAGCGTCATAAAACCATAGCGCCGATACTGTCACAAGCGATAAACTGTGCTACTATAAGTTTTTGAGTTTACAGATGTACTACATTTAAACTCATCGCCATTATTTAACTATTTAATTTAAACACGCATTCATTTTAATATCAGCGATTATTAATCATATCAAACGACCACAAGGATTTGTCTATGAGTACTGTTTGGGAAAGCGTTCAGCTGGCGCGCCACGCCAAGCGTCCATTGTTTATGGACTATGTCAATCAGCTATTTACCGAGTTTGATGAGCTGCATGGCGACCGTGCTTATGGCGACGACAAAGCCATCATTGGTGGTTTGGCGCGTTTTGCAGGCAAGCCTGTCATGGTCATCGGTCAGCACCGCGGACGCAGCACCCGTGAGCGTATCGCCCATAACTTTGGCATGGCAAACCCCGAAGGCTACCGTAAAGTCATCCGTCTGGTCAAAATGGCAGAACGCTTCAATGTCCCCGTGATGACCTTTGTCGACACCCAAGGTGCCTACCCTGGTGTTGGCGCTGAAGAGCGCGGACAAGCGCAAGCCATTGCCGAAAGTATCGCGGTATTCTCTAGCCTAAAAGTACCGGTTATCGTCACTATTATCGGTGAAGGCGGCTCAGGCGGCGCGCTGGCGATTGGTTTTGGTGATAAAATAAACATGCTACAAAACAGTATTTATTCGGTTATCTCACCTGAAGGTTGTGCCTCTATCCTCTGGAAAACCGCTGATAAAGCGCCTGATGCCAGTGACGCCCTAAAATTAAATGCGATTAATTTATATCAAATGGGTTTAATTGACGCGGTAATAGAAGAAGGCGAGGGCGCACATTTGCACCCACAGCCGGTGATGAGCTCGCTAAAAGCGCTACTGGATGAGCAGCTCAAAGCGCTACAAGACTTAGAGGCAGACGCCCGCTGTGAGCTGCGCTATGAGAAATTTAAAGCGTTCAACTCTGAGGTTATGTTAGCGTGTTAACTATTTATGAGTGGCTATAGACCACTCATTAATCCACGCATTCAATAAACGCATTAATAAATAAGAACGTGCTAGCCGATAGCGCGTTTTTTTATGGATAAAATGTTACAGGTATCCTCACTCATGACCCCTCATGCAATCAAAGACTATCCTATCGCGCCACTGGTTACTCCTGCCCTGACTGCCAACAACTATGGCAATAAGGGCAATAAGGGCAATAAGGGTGATAAGAGTCATAACAGCATCCTCGCCCAAACCTTATTGGCAAGCGTGGCAGAGTATCGCACTTCACTGCACGGTCGGCGGATTTGGCTGGCATGTAGTGGCGGGCGTGACTCCTTGGCACTTGCTGCGGTGTGTTTGCAACTTTATCATCAAGGCGCATTACCGTTTTTGCCGCAACTGTTGCATGTGGATCACGGTCTGCAAGCAGCTAGTACATCGTGGGCGCAGCACTTGGCTCAGTGGGCGGCAGTACAGCAGCTACCTTGCACTATTTTAAAGGCAAACGTTGACGGTATTGATGAGCAAGCGGCGCGGCTGGCGCGTTATCAAGTGATGCGCGCGCATATCAATCAAGGCGATGTGTTATTGCTCGCTCACCATGCCGATGACCAAGCCGAAACCGTCTTGATGCGCCTGATTCAGGGCGCAGGCGTCACAGGGTTATCAGGTATGCAAGCGTGGCGCGTACATCAGCAAGCGCAGCAATACAGTATCATGTGGCGACCGTGGCTGAGCGTGCGCCGAGATGCGATTACCGCTTATGCTGAGCAACTTAAGCTGCCTTATATTGATGACCCTACCAATGATGCCGGTGATAATGTCCGCAGTGGTTTGCGCTGTCATGTGCTGCCGTTATTGGCAAAGTATAATGCCGCCGTCATTGATAATATCGCCCGTAGCGCCCAATTATTAAGTGACGCGCAAGCGACTATCAGCGCCCAAGCCATGCAAGATGAGCAAGAGTGCGCCATTGACCATTTAAGCTATCCGCCCGCCCAACGCGCGCTTGATATTGAGCGTCTGCACGCTGTGCCGACTTATCGACAGCGCCAATTGCTGCATTATTGGCTAACGCAAGATGAGCCGCTGCCGCCGAGTAAGCAATTAGTAGACGACGTCTTAAGCCTCAGCTTGCGCGATGATAATAATCATCAAACCGAGCTTGACTGGTATGCCGAGCAGCAGCCGTATCGTATTTGCCGCTATCGTCAGCAGCTGTATCGGCTCAGTCATGCGTGGCTGGCGTGGCTACATACGCCTATTGATGAGCAGCGCCATACACTCAAGGATTTACTATCAAACCCGCGTGTCTCTATCCGCGAGCAAAGCAGCCACGGCTATCACTGGCAACTCAAGCTTGCAATAGACACGCTCCAGCCCTTTATTAATTCTCAAACTAACTATAAAGACCACTTAGACATTACCCTAAAAGTTGCGCCACTAGCGCGGCAACAGCGCGTACAAACCGCCCTAGCGAGTCGCCCACAAGCCGGTAAAAAGCTACACCAAAGCTTAGGAATTCCAGTATGGCTGCGTGACAGCTTAGTCGTTATCAGCGTTGTTATTAAGGATATTAAGGATATTAAGGAGCCGCATCATAGCGATGAGATAGATTTATTTTTACTATCGCCATTTAATCGTTGGGAATTAAAGAATAGGGGCTCAAATATCGTCACCGTAGAGGAGATACAAACCCTCAAAAGTAGTCTGCAGCATCACTTAATGCTTGAGTCATGATGATTATTGACTGCCTCATTAAAACGCGTGTCTGTTTACAGGCGGATAAGCCATAAAAGCCCACTCAATAATCGTCTCAAATGCCCCAAAAATTCATCATTATTCAGGTACTTAGCGTTATTTTTAGTCACTTTTAGCGTCACTAATTTGTCAAACGAGGGCAAGGGCAGTATGCTAAACTAGGCGTCATTTTAGAGCTTCATTATTTTGAACACCTAGACATTCACCCGTAGGAGCGCAATATGTCACTACCAAATAACGCAGCATCAGACAATCAAAAGCCCGCCCATGACGCGCTACATAATAAAAAAATAAGCTTTATCGGTGGCGGTAATATGGCGCAAGCCTTAATTAGTGGGCTGATTGGCTGTGGCGTTACGCCTGAGCTGATGACAGTCGCCGATCCGAGTGCTGAGGTGCGCGCGCAATTAGACGCCAAAGGATTAAACACCGTTGACCCCATGGCTGATGCAAAAGCGGCGGTTATCGGTGCTGATGTGGTCATTTTAGCGGTCAAGCCGCAAGTGATGGGCGCAGTGGTCAGTGGTTTTGCCGATGCGCTCGATAGCCAGTTGATTGTTTCAGTGGCGGCAGGGTTATCCTCAGATGTTTTAGCCGATATGCTTGGCGGCTATCGCACTATCGTTCGCGCCATGCCCAATACCCCTGCGATGATTCAGATGGGCGCAACGGGCTTGTATGGTACGGATGACATTACAGCTGAGCACAAGCAATTGGCAACCGCAGTCATGGCAGCGTCAGGTTTGGTGATGTGGGTGGATAATGAAGACAAAATGCATGCGGTGACTGCGGTCTCAGGCTCAGCGCCGGCTTATATGTTTTATTTCATCGAGTCGATGGTCGATGGTGCCGTCGCTTTAGGCTTGGATAAAGAGCAAGCGTCAGCATTAGCGCTACAAACCATGCTAGGCGCAGCAAAAATGGCGATGGAGAGTGCAGAGAGCCCAACTGAGCTGCGCCGCAAAGTCACCTCACCCAATGGCACTACCCAAGCGGCGATTGAATCGATGCAAGGCAATGACATCGCGCGCCAAATAGGCGAGGCGATGCAAGCTTGTTATCATCGTAGCCAAGCGCTCAGTGAAGAGATGAAATAAGCTGCAAATCATTAGTCGTTAACCGTCATCTATGACTTTGGCATTTATCAATACAGGCCTACTGAGTAGCACCTCATGAATACTATGTTATTTCAAGTTTTTAATTTGCTCACCACTTTTGCGATGCTATTGGTGTTTATTCGCTTTATGTTACAGTTTGCAGGGATGGATGAGCGTAATCCTATGATTGCCCCTGCTTATAAAGCCACCCATATCGTCGATGTTTTTGGGCGTATATTTCCGACTGTGGGGCAAGGGCGTATCAGCATTGCCGCCATCGTGCTGATGTTTTTAATCCGCTTGGTGGATATCTCTGGCAAAGCGGCGTTAGCCCACAAAGGCATTGCGCCAGTGCCGCTGTTTTTTACAGGCACGATAAGCTTAGTCTTGGACTTTTTGCGGATGTGCCGTTATCTGGTTATCGGCTCTATTATTGTCAGCTGGATTGTGGTGTTTACTCAATCGCAGCATCCGATTATAGGGATTATTATGAGTTTGGCAGAGCCGATTTTGGCACCGTTTCGCCGTATCACCCCAAACTTAGGCATGCTTGATTTATCACCGATGATTGCCTTTTTTGCCTTTTATCTTATCGAGATTTTTATTGGTGGCTTAGCACAAAGCTTTATGCCGATGTTGGGTTAGATTTTATACCTAAACCAATAACCTTATAAAATAACTATCATAAAAAAGACGCCCTATCATAAGGCGTCTTTTTTTGTGGGGGTTTTTAACACTGTTTAGATTAAATAAAGCGATTGGGTATCAATTGCGCCTCTAGATTATCAGGATGCGGTCGGTCTGCGGCAACCAATGTCTTGGCAATCCAACTATCCGCCGCCACTACCGCCTCAATCAGAGTATCGTCCATCGCCAAACGTCCCGCGATAAAGCTGGCAAGCGAGCACCCAGAACCATGAAACTCACCGTGCAGACGCGTGACCGTGCTTTGGTGCAGCATCTCACCTTGGACATATAAATACTGCTCAATATCACCGCTATCAAAATCATGTGAGGTCTTCACCAATACCGCTTTGGTGCCTTGGGCGCAGAGCTTTTTTGCCCCGACATGTAAGTCCTGCTCGCCACTGAGCGCGCGCAATTCATGCGTATTTGGGGTGATTAAGGTCGCATAGGGGAGCAGTGCTCTAAACGCCGCCACCAACGTCTGCTCATCGCCTAAATTGCCGCCACTATTGGCAACCAGTACCGGATCAAGCACAAACGGCGTATTTTCAGGGATGACGCCACTGACAAATAAACGGGTCAGTAGCGCGATATTATCCGTCGTGCCCAGCATCCCCGATTTAATCACCTTCACAGGCAAATCATCCAACACCGCCAGCGCTTGGGCTTCTAACAAATCCGCCGCGCAAGCCTCAAAACCAAAGACTTGCTGCGAGTTTTGCACCGTAATAGCGGTACAAGCAATGGCGGCATGAGCCCCTGCTTGTCCGATAGCCTCGATATCGGCTTGTAATCCTGCCCCACCTGAAGGGTCTAATCCTGAGAAACACAATACTACTGGACGCATGACTGCTCCTATTATCGTTATCAACACACGATGTCAAAAGGCTAAGTTAAAAAGCATAAGTTAAAAAGCAATGACTGACTATAACGAGGCTCATCAAAAAAAGCCAGCGTCAGGTTCATCCAATCGCCACTGAACGTCGCTGAGGACAATGAAATAGCTAATCGATGGTTAATGACGATTAAAAAAGCCCATTATCTGCCCAAATACCCAAATAAGCGTTTATTATCATAAAAAAGAGCGGAAAGACGAATCCAGTGCTTGCAATTCGTTTCGGCTTTGTTATAATACTCGCCCACGACATAAGACGTATCATTAGCATCGATACTGTATTTAGAAAGCTATTTAAAGTTAAAAACTTGTTTTTAATAATAATATCTTGATAAGTGTCT
>DAIPIF010000076.1:0-8710 GCA_036770925.1 Psychrobacter sp. | reverse complement strand
TGCCACCGCTTTGATCGAGTGCCGCGATAAAACCATTACTGTGCTTGACACGTTGTAGTTGCTGTTGATATGTCATTATCATTATCCTATGCTCATTAAATAAACGATTCCTTTATCACTCACCTTATCACAGGATACGCATGACGCCTATTCTCGCACCTATCCTTGATAAACCAGCCACTAATCAACCAAATTTTACACCTAAAACGTTAATAATTTAAAGTCCTAATAACTCAAGATTTTAATAAGTTAAAACCTTAATAACTCAAAATCCTAGTAACTCAAAATCCTTTAAGCCCTAAACCTACGCCAAAAACAGCACTGCCACACAGCCAATAGCGAGCAAAATACCCAGCATATTGATACGATTGAGCTGCTCTTTAAAGACGCCAACGCCAATAAGTGCCGCGACCGTAATGACGCCCACGTTCATCCCCGTAAAGACGATACTTGGCGACTCGGATAACACTTGGTGAGCGCGGATATAAGCATAAATATTACCCACATTCAGCGCCCCCAACAGCAGTCCTGCACTCAGCGCACGGGCTTGCCAGCGCACCCGCGTAATGAGCAAATAAATCAGCAATAAGCCGCCTGCCAGCCCAAAGCTGATAAATAAAGTCAATGGAAAAGCCGCGCCTTGCTTAGCCACTTGCTTAAATAAAATATCAATAATGCCATAGCCTGCCCATACCCCAAATAGCCAAAGCGGCGTGTGTGCCGCATGTATCGTCTTAGGCTGCGTACTGAGCGCAGCTTGCGTTTGCTGTGGACGATAGACCAAAGCGGCTAATGCCAAAAACCCTAACAATAAACCCAAAATACGCGTGCCCGTCAGCACCTCGCCAAACCATAAAAAAGCGGCAATAATCGGAATAATAAGCGACAAACGCTGGGCGGCATCAGTGGCAACCATACCCACCGACGCGATGGCGCGACCCAAAATGACAAAGACCGCGGGCAATAATATGCCAAGGGCGATAATAATCCCCCACGCGCCGCCAAGCGTATCAATAGCGCTGACATCTGGTTTTAATAATACCCAAGTGAGTAAAAAAGCGACCGGATAACCGGCAACGATGGTTTGGCGAATGTCGATATCTTGTTGGCGTAACACTTTAAGCAACACCGAAACAGCAACGCTACACAGCACTGCAATTACTAAATAAATCATAAGTGATTACCTATTGAGCCGCACATTAGGGTACGGGGAGTATTTATTGTTATTCGCTATTTTTGTGGATTGAATCATATCCTATTCAAGCAAATGTTTTATACCAACCTTTGATACAAACCCAGAAAATGTAACCAATTATTTCTATAAACTCAATCTATTTTTGTCGCATCGACATTTGCCACTCTTAATCTGCCGCCTTTAACCAAGATTAGTGCCTTATCGGTTCAAATTACAATTAGTCAGCAGGTATCATTAGCAAGTTTTGCTAAACTAGGGCGCTATTTTACAACCATAAACCACGCTCAAGAGACCGCTTGATCTCAATCTTGCCAGTTATCTTGAGAGATGACGATTGCCTATGAATCCTCTATTTCGTTTTTTTGAAAATCGGCTGCCCGCCTTTCCAGACTCCCCTATGTCCCTGCCTTCCCCTAGCGATGGGCTGATGAAGTTTCTATGGGCGTGCACCAAAGGTCTGCGCGGCTGGCTGCTGCTGTTTATGGTTTTATCGGCTGGTATTGGCATTTATGAAGCGATGCTTTTTGCATGGATTGGTAACATTGTGGATTGGCTTGGGGTTTATACCCCAGAAAATCTCTGGGCAGAGAAAGGCGATGTATTATTGCTGATGTTTGCTGTGATGTTAGCGAGTCCATTGTGGATTGCCTTATCGTCATTTATCCATTTTCAAACCCTGCAAGGGATATTTCCGATGCAGATGCGTTGGCGGTTTCATCAGCGGATGCTCGGTCAGTCGATGCAGTTTTATCAAGATGAATTCTCTGGGCGCGTCTCAGCAAAAGTGATGCAGACCGCGCTTGCCGTGCGCGATACGGTGATGACCGTCACTGATATGTTTATGTATGTCACGGTTTATTTTATTACCACTGGGGTGATTTTATTCAATTTAGATAGCTTATTATTGCTGCCCTTTATTGCCTGGTTTGTCTTAGTCGCGTTGGCGATGTGGTATTTTATCCCCAGATTGAAACGTACCGCTATCGTACAGGCGGATGCGCGCGCCTTGATGGTGGGGCGTATCACTGATGCTTATGCCAATATTATGACGGTTAAATTATTCAGTCATTCGCGCCGTGAGCTCGGTTATGCCAAAAACGCAATGGGGCAGTTCTTGGGCACGGTACACGCGCAAATGCGTTGGGTCAGTTATTTGGAGGTCTCAACCCACTTAATTAGTGTGATTTTGGTCAGTAGCACGGCTGGGATTAGCTTATATTTATGGCAGCAAGGTGCGGTGGGCGTGGGCGCTATTGCCGCAGCAACAGCGATGGCATTACGTCTAAACGGTTTGACCAGCTGGATTATGTGGCAAACTGCCAGTCTGTTTGAGAGTATAGGTACGGTACAAGATGGTATGCGTACTTTATCAGCGCCGCAAACTATCATTGATAAGCCCAATGCGCCAAAGCTCAGCGTCACGGAGGGCAATATTGTCTTTGACCATGTTGATTTTGCCTACGAGAGCGATGACGATGCCAGTCTTTATAATAGTGAAGGCGAGCTTGTCGATGAGCTCAAAACCGCAGCGCCTGCCCTACCAACGACATCGATAAAACTGCTAGATAATTTTTATTTAGATATTAAAGCGGGTGAAAAAATCGGTCTGGTTGGGCGCTCAGGGGCAGGCAAATCAACTTTGGTGAATTTATTATTACGCTTTTTTGATGTCGATAAAGGTAAAATCTGCATTGACGGACAAGCGATTGATGAGGTGACCCAAGATTCTTTACGTCAGCAAATCGGTATGGTCACTCAAGACACCTCACTACTGCATCGTACGGTACGTGAAAATATCGCTTATGGGCGTCCTGATGCCACTGATGCCGAGATTATCACCGCCGCCAAGCAAGCACAGGCGTGGGAATTTATCAAAGACTTGTATGATGATAAAGGTAATACCGGACTAGATACCCAAGTGGGCGAGCGCGGGGTTAAATTATCAGGTGGTCAGCGTCAGCGTATCGCCATCTCGCGAGTGATGCTCAAAAACGCGCCGATTTTGCTATTAGATGAAGCCACCAGTGCACTGGATTCTGAAATTGAATACGCCATTACCGAGAGCCTCAACGACATGATGACTGGCAAAACGGTGATTGCAATTGCGCATCGCCTATCCACCATCGCCGCCCTCGATAGACTGGTGGTTATGGATAAAGGTCATATCATCGAACAAGGCAGCCATGATGAACTATTGGCGTTAAATGGTGTCTATGCCAGATTGTGGCAGCGCCAAAGCGGCGGCTTCTTAGGGGAAGACAATGAAGCCTTTACTGATGCTGATGAATAGCCATTAGGGTTATATGAACTCACCAGGAGCTGTGGATTCTATGGAAAGCTTTGCAAACAGCATTACCCTAAGCGGTAAGCAAGCGCGCTATTATGACTTAGCGCCGTTAAATAAAACCTGCAAAACAGCCGCGCACTTTTATGCAGGTAACAGCTTTACGGTCGGTGCTTACACGCCTTTATTGGATGAGCTGGCAGCGGGATTTAATATGGGCGCTCTTGCCATGCGCGGCTATTGGTATGATAAACCCACCGATAACATCCTGACCCGTGAGCAAGATGCCGAGATGCTGATTGAGTTTTTAGAAAAAACTCAAGACGCGCCCATTGTCGGTATCGGGCATTCACAAGGCGCCACTGCCACGGCACTAGCGGCAGCAAAACGTCCTGAGTTATTCTCACAGCTTTATCTTATTGAGCCGGTGACCTTTACCAAAACTCAGCAGTTTATTTATAACCGCTTGCCTAGGCGGGTTTTGCTGACGCAAGAGCCGTTTAAAAGCACCTTAACCAAATCAGCCACATGGGCAACGGTGCAAGATTTTTATGAACACCTGCGCCAGCAGCGTGCTTATCGACGCATCAGTGATGAGCATCTGCAAGTGTTCGCTGAGCAAAGTTTAAGGCAGCAGACGGACGGCAGCTATCACTTAATATTTGCGCCTGAGCAAGAGCTGGCGAACTATTTTGGCACGCCCTTTATTGATGATGCCTTAAAAAAGCTAACCGCCATTGATTTGCCATATACCTTAATAACGGGTAAGCCGACCTTGTTTATTAGTGAGCAAGTGCGCGCAAACTGGCAAAAATTCGTACCCGCAGAGCGCATCATATCTCTAGCAGAGTATGGGCATCTGCTACCGATGGAAGCACCCAAAAAGTGCGCGGATATTATCCTTGATTTACAAGATAATTTTTACCGACAATCAGCCACACTATGAGCGATTTATTGACGCCCCAGCCTACTCATCCTAACGATAAGCTGTTGCCTTATGGTGGCGCGCGGATAAAAAAACGCAAGATAAAGTCCATCTTTATCTTGCGTCAGGTCAGCTGATAAACTAAATCGGCTTAACGCACCTCTAGCACAATCTTGCCAAAGGTAGCGCCTTTTTGCAGTTGCGTATGCGCGGCAACCACCTCTGCTAGCGGATAAGTATGCTGAATATGCAGCGTTAACGTACCATCAGCGATTTGCTGTAGCGCCTCTGCCATCGTTGCAGCACTACGCTCAGCCTTAAAACCTGCGACTTGTAGATTTTTTTGACTGCCGGCGGCTTGGAGCTTATCAACCCAAATGGTTGGCAGTACATTAACCCGACCGCCTGATTTTAATACGCGCAGCGCCCGCACGCCCGCCTCATCACCCACCAAATCTAGCAGGACATCCGCTTGTAAATCAGGGAAATCAGCGTCTTGAGTATAGTCAATCCAGCCTGCGAGATGGTCTTTATCTATAAATGTACCCAGTTTGTCATATTTATCTGGCGAGCAAATAACCGTGACTGTTATATTATCTGTCGCGACCTTTTCCATTAATAATTGGATAACCAATTGACCCACGCCGCCTGCGGGTGCATTCATCACCACCTGCTCGCCGGCTTGAATAGCAGCAAAATCGACGAATTGCAGCGCCGTTTGACCGACGCAAGGCAGCGCTCCTGCTTGCTCTAAAGTGACGCCTGCTGGTATTTTGGCGAGTAACTCAGCATCGACTGCCACATACTGAGCATAGCAGCCACCCTTAAAAGTTAGCGCGGCTACCCTATCATCGACAGCGAATTGCTCACTGTTACTCTCAACCACCACTCCTGCGACATCAAAACCCAAAATAGCGGGCGCATTATTATCAAACTTATCTTGTTGAATATTATCTGCGCCCCAGCCTTTGCCTTGGCGGGTTTTATAATCCACAGGATTGATACCGGCATAAGCGACTTTTATTAATACCTGATTGTCCTCGAGCTTAGGAATAGCGACACCCTCGGCATAACTCATAACCTCAGGTGCCCCAAATTCATGAATAAGTACAGCATGTTGGGTGCTGGGCATGGATGGCTTCACTGTAGAATGAGACATTTGCATAAATCCTTCTATCGCTACCAACTATTAACGAACACTCATTATTGACTCTAAAAAACGCTATACCAACGCCAGCTCCGCACTAATCGGCAGATGATCCGACAGCGTGGACCACGGTTTGCCCGTATGCACCCACGCCTTTTTGACAGTCAGGTTACGCACATAAATACGATCTAAGCTCAAGACCGGCAGCTTAGCTGGAAAGGTCGCGGATAGCTTGCCATGACAGTGCTTAAAGGCTTCGGTTAAGCCCAAATTATCAGCGAGCTTATCACAGGACATCTTTTTCCAATCATTAAAATCCCCTGCCAATATCAATGGCTGCTCAGGCGCAATCTCATTATTGACATAATCACTAATGGCTTGATATTGCTTGACGCGGTCGCCCTCAAACAGGTTCAAATGCGCACAGAGTACCACCACTGGCATATCCCAACCGATGGGTTGCACCTCGCAGTGCAAGACGCCGCGTTGCTCAAGTTTATTGACCGTAATATTGACATTATGCTTAGGGTCAAGGGGAAAACGGCTCAAAACCGCATTGCCATGATGACCGTTTTCATATTCTGAATTTTTGCCATAGCTGTTTTGCAGCTGCAAATACTCACCAAACCATTCATGCTGCGACTGATCAGGATATTCGTTATATTGCATATTGCGCTTCAAGTTTTGCCCTTGCACTTCTTGTAGGCATAAAATATCTGAGCCAATAGATTGCAATGCTTGGGCGATACCTTGCATTTTTACTTGGCGATTTAGGGGCGACATGCCCTTATGAATGTTATAACTGGTCAGAATAAAAGAGCGGGTCGTTGTCATAAAATTAGTAATTTTTTAGGGTGAGTTTGACAATACTGTGATGATGAACACATAAAACTATGGATACTCATCGTAACAAATATTGGGCGTGCTTATCCGTAATTATGCTCTAAATAATCAATAATATCTTTTGATTCATATATTTGAGTATCGGTATTGGGGTCAACCAAATAAGGAAATTGCAATTTACCCGCCATTTCCTCGTTTTTGATACGCTCACGTTTGCCGCCGGTAATAGGCTGATACTCACCGAAGCCAAAACGCCTCCCAAACGCGCCCATATCCCCAAGCTGCTCACGGGCGACATTGTGATTAATATAACCCACTTCCAGCTCACAAAGCCGCTCACGTATCAGGCGACAAAAAGGACTGGCTTCAAACCCATACAGATGTAGCGGCTGTGCCGGTTTGCCTCGTGCCTCATTTTGCTTGGGATGCACGGCTTTGAACCCACGCATCATGGTGCTTACGCTTGCTATTTTATTTAGCAAAGAGGCATTATCTTTACCTCTTGGCTTTTGGTATTTTTTGGGAATGCTGCCTTTTGCAGAATAATGAGCAAATAAATGCTCAATAATGGCTTGTGATTCCAAAATCTGCGTGTCGGTATTATTATCAATAAAAAACGGCACTTGCGTCTTGCCCGCCAGCGCTTGCAGCTCATTACGATAGAGCAGCCCATTTTTGGGACTCGGGCGACTTTCATAATCTAGATTCAGGTAAGTCATGACTTCACGCACTCGGCGCGCATAAGGACAGGCTTCATATTCATATAAAATAAGCGCTTGCTCAGGCTGCATCGGGGTTGCCGTGCCCATAATACCGCGACCGGCGCGCAATACGGTGGCAGTGAATGCCTGCAGCGCTTTAATTTTGTGTCCTAACGCCGTATTTGAAATCATTATTATTATCCTCACTGTACGATATATTGATACAAAGTTTTAGTAAATGGGTTCATAAAAAAAGAGCATTGATACCATTTGGATCAATGCTCTTTTCGCGTCTAAGTCACTCTACTTATTAGGGCTACTGATGCGCTTTATCATTAACAGCTTATAAGTAGCGCTTTATAAGTAGCGCTTTATAATTAGTAATTAATAATTAGTAGCGTGTGACTAAGGCAATTGGCTGATCTTCACCCATGATATCTTGGGGCATAAATACCGCTTTACCACCATTATGAATCACATGCTCGATGATAACCCCAACTGCGTCATCAGTAACCCCTTCGGCAGCCGCGTCATCTGCGAGCGCTAAGCTCTGGGCGGTCTCATCGATAGTGGCGGGCTGAATGTAGCCACGGCGCACATAAAGAGTCTCGCCTGCGCCTTGAAAAGCATGGCGATACACCTCTTGTAAATCGGTACTGAGCATGTTTGCACCGCGGGCTTTGTCAATCTCGCCCAGTGCAGCTTCATGTAGTGCCGTGCGATAGCCTTCAACGGCTTCTTGGACACTGTCAATGATGTGCTGTGCGCTGCCATCTTCTAGATTAGTGGCGTTAGATACGGTGGCGATAATATTATCGGGACGGTCGCACACTTCATTATAATAGCTGATATTACGCGCATCACCAACGATAACTAAAGGCAATTTATACTCGCCCCACAGCTCTTGCACACTTTTATCCACTTGGTTAAAGAACTCTTTTAGGTAGCTGTCCTCTTTATTGGCTGAGCGGTCAGAGCCGGCATCACCTGTGGTATATAAGCCATTGTTTTCGATAGGAAATGGGATGTTTTCCATGTTGTTTTGCTGGGCACTACTATTGTCATATTCAGCGATGACACGGTCATTAGATGCCTCAATCAAACGCGCGCCTTCACGCGTTAACACAACTGTGTAGTAATGCACGGCACTTGCCATGTCACGTACCAAATCACGCGTTGCAAAACGGTTCGATATCATCACACGCTCGACGGTATCAAGTGGCATGCGAATCACTTGTACATCGTCAGTACTCGCAAAAATCGCTAACGTATCAAGGTTATAGCTATGATTCAAATCTTTGGTCGCTTCATGAATTTTGTCTAAAACGGTGGTGGCAGTGCGCTTATCGTACTCATTGGTCAGACGTTCTTCGACGACTTTTAATTGGTTTTTGAGAGCGATAGGGTCTTGCTCATTAGCGGGGTGCTGGCGATGGGTTTTGACAAAGATACTAACCGCTGGATCAGCTTTGGTTTCGCGTAAACTCTTGAGGGTCGCTTTCATAAATATATTTCCTTATATTTTAAGTTTTTGGAGGTTAAACGGGTTTATTATTTTGTCACTGTTTTATTTTGTCAGTATTTAAATGATGACTTTAATTGTGAATATTTTTAG
>DAIPIF010000075.1:6882-8906 GCA_036770925.1 Psychrobacter sp. | reverse complement strand
TGACTCAGGGGTGGGCGGCTTGTCGGTTTATTTGCATTTAGCGCAGCAGCTGCCTGCTGAACGTTATATTTATTATGCAGATACCTTGCATGTGCCTTATGGCAATCGTGACAGTCAAGATATCCAAAATTTGACCTTAACAGCGATTGACTGGTTATATCGGCAAGGCTGCAAGCTGATCGTAATTGCCTGTAATAGTGCTTCTGCTTATGCACTCGATGCGGCGCGGTTGGCGTATCCGTATCTGCCTATTGTTGGTTTGGTGCCGGCATTAAAGCCTGCGGTACTCGCCAGTCAGAGCAAGCATGTGGCAGTATTGGCAACCAAAGCGACCTTAGAGGGTGCATTACTGAATCAAGTCATTGCTGATATTGCAACTCCCAATGGTACTCAGGTCACAAAATACTTTGATCCCAAGCTAGTGCCTTGGGTGGAGGCGGGTATGCCTGCCACTTCAGCGACTGCGCAGCAATTACGCCAGCAGTTAGCGGCTTTTGCGGATAAAGGGGTGGATAGTTTGGTACTGGGTTGCACGCACTATCCCTTTTTTAAAGACTTCTTATTACAAGAGATAAAAGGGCAGCAGCTGTCGTTACAGGTTTTGGATTCAGGACAGGCGATAGCGGCGCGTGTGCAGTACTTATTAGTGGTCAATAAGTCCTTGGCGCTATCCGATAGTCCAACCATCATTAAACCCTTGACTTTTTATGCCAGTAAGTATAATGATAAGCTAAAGCCTTTACTACAGCGGCTATTAGGTCAAAAAATTGAAATAAAGTTTGCTTGCTTACCCTATTATGCTAGCCTTGGCGCTAAAAAATAAGATAGTTAATATCTGTTATTAACGTCATAGCTACCTATTTCAATAACTATAGAGGTTATTTTGCCAAATCGTCGCTATCACATTCATGTTATTTGTGTTGCCCATGATCAGACCCTAGTATTGGATGCTTTGGCGGTGTTTTTTCAGGCGCGTGCCTTTGTGACCTATGACGTCGCCAGTAGTTTACCCAAAGCGGCATTATATGGACGCTACTGTATTGATGCTTGTAACTATACGATAGTTATCGTGGGCGATAATTATGGTGCACCGCAAAATATGGGTGCCAGCCAAATGCACTTGAGCTATCTGAGTGCAAAAACCAAACTCAAGCCGATGCTGGTACTTATCAAAACCCACAGCGAATCCTCACGCCTGAGTAAACAGCTGCAAAACTTTACCCGCTTGGTTGAGCAGCAAGTCAATCATGTTTATTATTATGATGAAAGCACCAATATTGAAAAATTATTGGCCTATGCTTACGATAATATGGTTGCCAGTCAGACGCCCACCTCAAGATGGGTCAAAGTTAATGAGACCTTAGAGAGTCCCACGTCCTATACTAAGACGCCCAGTACTGCCATCAAAAATGTACAGCGCCCCGCCCAATCTTATCTCGGTACTGACGCGGAACCTAATCCGCTGAAGAAGCCGCTTGAATTGACGGATACTTTTCAGGTTCAATATAGCGTGCAGGCTTATGAGGGCGGTAATCTGACCGATGTCATGATGACCATGCTGTTTACGTGGCAAGAGCTGCTGCAAGCATTGGCACAAATACCCGTCGCTTTTTCTAGTTATGGATTACAAAGCTGTATCAATCGTCTGATAACGACGCGTGCGGAAGAGGATGTGAAGCAATGTATGCCAAACGTCCACGCGGTATCACGTTGCCAAGTGGTTCAGCCTGATTTGGCGGAGATTCAGCGCTTATTAATAGGCGCTAACTGGATACAGCTCATCTCATCGAGTGCGCGCACGTCACAAGAGCTATGGAAGCTGACCTTTCATGCCAAGAATTTGCTACAGCAATCATAAAGGGGACATAAAATAGGGTTGTAGTGGCAAAAATGGCGCTCTCTAACAGCCGCTACGTTTTGTAATACAAAGCATACGAGTCTCTAATTGTTAAGCCATCGCAGACTGGTGATAATAAGTAACCGTACAATTATTGATAACGATACTATAAAAATAGTGATAAAAA
>DAIPIF010000075.1:0-6782 GCA_036770925.1 Psychrobacter sp. | reverse complement strand
ATAATAAGTAACCGTACAATTATTGATAACGATACTATAAAAATAGTGATAAAAACGTTTACTTATTCAGGAGAATGCTATGAGCCAGTCTAAAAATGAAGCGCTAAAAACCAACATTGCTCAGTTAGAAGAAGCCATGCGTGAGGCTGAGCAATTTCATACCTTAGAAGAGCAAGTCGCCGATATGAAACGCCGCGGCGTTGACCCTAGTAAAACCTATAGAGATTGGGACGATAAAAAGCAGGAAGCAGAAGATTGGGGCGATGCCACGTGGAAAGAAAATGGCAAATGGGAGCCCAAAACTCCAGATGATTTAGACGATAAAGCGCGTGAGAACTGGGATGGTGATAATGGCAAACCGATTCCACCACCGATTGTCTAACGGTTGCTGCGCGCACCGTATTCATATTCATTAACCTAAATGACATCTAAAAAAACCACGCCTATGAGCGTGGTTTTTATTTTAGGATTTATGAGCAGGGCGTTTCTTGAAGAGTTTGCGCTTATTGCGACCCAGTATCCATACGCACCAAGCGAATAGTGCCATCAGCCCCAACGATGCGGCGATAACCTTGTTGTGACTCAATGAGTCGCGCCATGTCGTCGTTACTATGGGGGGTGGCGGGTTGGGTATTGCCGTAGGTATAGGTTTGTGGTTGCCGAGTAATATACTGAGAGGCGCTATTAGCAGTAGCAAAACGGGCATTATTCCCTTGAGAAATCAGCCGATAAAAGTTTTGTCCTGCGCGTCCATCGGCAGGGAAAACCCCGCGGCTGGTTTGATATTGTTGAATGGCTTTACGAGTATTGTCACCGATGATGCCATCGACGCCGCCGATATCGTAACCGGCATTGAGCAACGCTTGCTGAATATCTTTGGCTTGCTGGCGACTGATACCAGGGTCGTTGGTTGGCCATGCGGTGATAAAGTCGGTCTTGCTACTATTCTCTTTGGTAATCAAATCGGATAAATGGGCAATCGCGAGCGCGTAGCTCTCTGAGGCATTATAAGCATAAAAGGTATCGAAGTTTTTGCCGACTAAAAATGCAGGACCATCCTTACCAGCGGGCAAGAGCAAACCTGCACTATCTAAGTCATACGGTAAGGGGCGACTATCGGCAAGCGTTACCCCTTGACCCCGCCAATGGCTCATCGACTTTTTATTTTTACGACTAGACGCTGCCCAATAACCATTTGGCAGCTTGACTTCATAGCCCCAAGGCTCGCCTGAACGATAACCGCGCTTAGATAAAAAGTTGGCGGTCGAAGCCAGTGCGTCAGGCACACTATTGACCAAATCACGACGACCATCACCGTCAAAATCCACCGCTAATTCCAAAAAGGTACTGGGCATAAACTGCGTTTGTCCAAAAGCACCCGCCCATGAGCCAGTCATATCGCTAGGATTGATATCGCCATTTTGGACGATTTTGAGTGCATTGGCATATTCGCCTTGAAAATAGCTTTGGCGACGATCAAAACAAGACAGCGTCGCCAGCGACTGAAATAATGGCTTTTTACCCAGCGTTTGCCCAAAGTTAGATTCCACGCCCCATACCCCAAGGACGTGCTCAGCTTTGACCCCATAACGCGACTCAATTTGCCGTAACGTGTCGCTCCATTGACGTTTGGCACGAATACCATCCTCGACGCGCTCTTTATCCACTAAAGAGGAGAGGTAATCCCAAATGTCTTTTTGAAACTCAGGCTGATAGTTTAGGGACTGAATCACACTCGGATCAGGCTCACTAGGGCGGTAATTATTAAAGGTAGCGCTATTGACCCCGCGAAAATTACTGGAGTTTTGCAGTCTATCTAAGCACTGCTGAAACTGGGCATTGGATAAATTGGGGGCATCGGCTGCTGCCGCTTGTGCCGTGCTTACGAGACTAAAACCGACAGCAAGGGTCAATAATGAAAAGGTAGAGAGCGTGGCTTGGCGCATAAAAATATCCTATAGAAGTCTGTGGCAGCTAAAAATAGCCCTAAAACTGGCAAATGAGAAAAACACAACAATTGAAGGTTAGAGTAACCAATCTGCGGCGTAAAGAAAAGTGACTAGAGCACCTCGTTAGCTGTGTGGTTACCATAAGATGACGTAGGAGTAAGATTACAGGTGGGTTTGAGAAGGTCTATCTGAGCCGTTTATCTAAACACCAAACCTACTCCGTCACTCCTAAATCAGGCGCTGAAACTCTATTGTAAAGGGCTCATAGCCTTAAGATGAGCCTTGAGATGCAAGCCACATTATGTCCATTGATTGACCGTATAAAGGCAGCAAAATCCGGCTACCTTTAGGCACATGCAAAGCAGAAGAATGCTCAATTAATAAAGGCTTAATTTGAGACTAATGAAAGCCGATTTGGTGATATCAGTGGGTCATATATGGGCTAAATTCTTGCCGTAATTTGGCAAGTTTGGGTGGAATGACAAAGTTACAATAGGCTTGATTAGGATTGCGGTTAAAAAAGTTTTGATGCTCCTCCTCTGCCTTATAAAATTCGACAGCGGGATGCACTTCGGTGACCACGTTGATGCCCATATCGCGCAGCTTATGAATGGTGTGCTCAATCGTTGGCTTTTGCGCCTCATCGCTATAAAATACCACGCTACGATATTGCATACCGACATCATTGCCTTGACGGTCACGAGTGGTGGGGTCATGAGTGGCAAAAAACACATCAAGTAGCACCTCTAGCGGTACGATGCTATCGTCAAACTCAACCTTAATGACTTCGATGTGACCACTATTGCCGCTACAAACGGCGCGATAATTTGCGCTTGCCGCATCCCCTCCCATGTAGCCTGAAATCACGGATTGCACGCCTTTTACTGATAAAAAAACGGACTCGGTGCACCAAAAACAGCCACCGCCAAAGATAATCGTTTGCATAATGCTTCCTATTATTTTGCTTATAAAATGGGCTAATTTGCTTGATTTATCTGCTATGTATAGGGTTTCATACCCCTGTTGCTAGCGCTTAGCCGTGCTCATTTAGCTTAGCAGGCAAGTCACTTGCGATAAGTAACAAACAGTAATGTTATAATGGGCTTTTGCTATTTTTACGAGCGTTATCATGAGCCAATCTACTAAACCCAATCCTTCCCATGACACAGTGAAACACGATACCCTTTTTGATAAGCCTTTTACGACGCCGCTGGATAAAGCCGCGCGCTTCTCTTTTGATGAACAAGTGGTGGCTTGCTTCCCTGATATGATTCGCCGCAGCGTGCCGGGTTACGGGCAAGTGCTCGCCATGCTACCGCTATTTGCCCGCCGTCATGGCAAGTATCGTCAGCACAATGATAGCGGTCAGCGCGTTAGCCGCATTTATGATTTGGGCTGCTCATTAGGCGGCGCTAGCATGGCGCTGGCGGGTGAATTTGCGCCGCATGATTTACAGATTAAAGCGGTGGATATCTCGCCTGCGATGACCGCTGAGGCACGCACATTATTAACGGATAATTACCCTGAGCATGATATTGAAGTGCTTACCGCGGATATTCGGGACATTGAGCTTGAACCGTGTGATATGGTAATTTTAAATTTAACGCTACAGTTTTTACCCACGGCGGATAGAGTGGCGGTTTTGGACAAAATTTATGCAGCATTAAGCGCGGGCGGTATATTAGTATTGACCGAAAAAACCCACGCGCTTGATGAGCAATATGATGCTTGGCTGGTTGAGCGTTATTACGACTTTAAGCGGGCTAATGGCTATAGCGAGATGGAGATTAGCGGTAAGCGTAACGCGCTTGAAAACGTGCTGATTACTGACACCTTAGAGGAACATCATCAGCGTTTAAGCGACGTTGGTTTTGAGCGCCATCTGACATGGTTTCAGTTTTTGAACTTTGTGTCACTTGTGGCGTTTAAATAAATTCAGGCTGTTTTTTTACTTTACTTTTATCTTTATTACAGACGGTTTTTTATGTTAAATAACACCATTATTGATGCGGAACGCGCGCTATATTTGACCCTTTTAACATGGGCGCAAACTCAGCCTAACGCTTATCAGTGGCTCACGCAATTGCCCGATTGGCTAGGTGCCATTAAGGATAAAAGTAATTACGCCCATGCGCCCGCCTATCAGGCAGCCGTCGCGCGTCTGCCTGATTTAACAGTCGATAAAGTGGATTTAGATAGTGCAACCATAACGATTCATGCGGCACTTAATGAGGCCAAGCGCAAGCAAACGACAGCACTGCTTAAGCAGCTGATGCCATGGCGCAAAGGTCCTTTTGAGGTTGGCAATAATCAATCCAGTATCAAGATAGATACCGAATGGCGTAGTGACTGGAAGTGGGCGCGAGTCGCCCCGCATTTGAGTCCGCTGAAAAATAGACGGGTGCTCGATGTGGGCGGCGGTTCAGGGTATCACGGTTGGCGCATGGCAGGCATGGGCGCGGATACGGTAATTATCATTGATCCGTCCTGTCTTTTTTATCATCAATTTATGGCGATTCGGCACTTTATAGGGTCAGCGGATGCTCATGATACAGGCAATTATCGCACCCATTATATTCCGGTGCCGCTTGAAGCTTTGCCTGAGCATAGTCAGCTGTTTGATACGGTATTTAGCATGGGGGTGCTTTATCATCGCCAGTCACCCTTTGAGCATTTGCAGCAGCTCAAGGGGCAGCTGATAAAAGGTGGTGAGCTGGTGCTTGAGACCTTAGTCATCGATGGCGATGCCAATAGCGTACTGGTGCCGCACAATCGTTACGCGCAGATGAATAATGTGTACTTTTTGCCGTCAGTGGCGGCACTCATCGGCTGGCTAGAAAAGGTGGGATTTACCGAGGTACGCTGTGTCGATGTCGCGGTCACTTCAGTGGCGGAGCAGCGCAAAACTGAGTGGATGACGTATCATTCGTTAGCCGATTTTTTGGATGCCGATGATGCCAGTAAAACCGTTGAAGGTTATCCAGCACCGAAACGGGCGACCCTTATTGCCAAAAAATAGCGCTACGCAAAATCCTCAGAACAGAGTTAGCTCATTTTTATACTCTCGCTATTTATTGAAAAACAAGATGAATTTTATTGAAAAATAAGATGAGTTATCGAGAAATAGGCTAAATCCTGAGTCGTCCTGTGGTTTAAATAAACCATCTTGTAAAGGCCATCTCGATTAGAACCTTAATGATAAACCCTACAAAACCGGCTCCTAGTGCCAAAAACATCCAAAAAGTACCGGCACGACCCGCGTCAGATTTCTTTGATAAATCCCAAATAATAAAGAATAAAAAAGCGATGAATATGGGCAATAATACATAAAGCCCCCAACTGGTAACGGTACTGGCAGCGATAGCAAACATGGTTTTATCCTGTATATAAGATATAATACAAAGTCATATTATAACGCGGAATGTCGCGTCTATAAATGTTTCGCCACTTTGAGGCAGTAGTAAGCCTACAATCAAGGCGACTGCGTGGTCATCGGCGATATTCGCGCCATAATCTTGGCGTATTATACAGCTTATGACCCAACTGCGCTTTTTAACGCCGAGTAGCACCTTGATTGGGTGTGTAAAGATGATAATTTTGGCACAAATCAGCCAATTATAATGCAATCCCGTGTAAAGGTTGTTATATTTAAAGGTTGCTTCCCTTTTCGTCCTATTTATCCGAGTTTATAGTCTTATGTCACAAGCCCAAATTGATACCTTAGCGTCACTGTTCGAACAAGCCGCCCAAAGTCTAAAAGCTGAGGGCAGCTTGCCTGCCGATTGGCAAAATAACAGCCAAATCACCCGTACCAAAGACATCAGCCACGGTGATTTTGCCAGTAATATCGCCATGACGGCTGCCAAAGCTGCAAAAAGTAATCCGCGCCTGCTTGCCGAAAAATTCGTCGCCGCCCTGCCTGACAATCAAGATATCCGTCAGATAGAGATTGCAGGCCCGGGCTTTATCAACGTGTTTTTGAACAGTGATGCCAAGTTTGCGGTCTTAAGCGATATCTTTGCGCAGCAAGAGCGCTTTGGCTTAAGTCAGCAGTTCGAGGGACAAAAGGTACAAGTGGAGTTTGTCTCCGCCAATCCAACCTCAAGCTTACACGTTGGTCACGGTCGCGGCGCAGCCTTTGGGATGAGCTTATCCAACTTGCTCGAAGCGGTGGGTTATGAGGTTACCCGTGAATATTATGTCAATGATGCCGGTCGGCAGATGGATATCTTGGCGACCAGCACTTATTTGCGTTACCTAGAGGCGAATGGCGAGACGGTCATCTTCCCCGTCAACGGCTATCAAGGCGATTATGTGCGTGATATTGCCGCCTTATTGACATCAGACCATCAACATAATCATGTGCATCCTTTTAGCCAAATTGCCAAAAATGTCCCTGCTGATGCCGAGTTTGCCACCAATGCGGCGGGTGACCAAGAAATCATCTCTGGTGATAAAGAAGCCCATATTGATGGGTTGATTGCCAATAGCAAAGCCTTACTTGGCGACGATTATGCGCTGTTTTTAAACGCCGCACTCAATGGTATCTTGGCAGATATTAAAGATGATCTTAGTGACTTTGGGGTCAATTATGAGTGTTGGTTCAGCGAAAGATCTATCGATAGCGAGATTGCCCCCGTACTGCAACTATTAGATGATAAAGGCTATTTGTACCAAAAAGACGGCAATATTTGGTTTAAATCAACCGACTTCGGTGATGAAAAAGACCGTGTCGTACGCCGCGCCAATGGTCAAACCACTTATTTTGCCTCTGATATTGCGTATCATAAAAATAAATTTGACCGCGGTTTTGATAAAGTCATCAACGTTTGG
>DAIPIF010000074.1:0-8907 GCA_036770925.1 Psychrobacter sp. | reverse complement strand
TTGCCAAGGTTGGGGTCGAGAGTTCGAATCTCTTTTCCCGCTCCAAATATGGCTTACTTCTTTTTAATAAGAAGTAACCTCTAAAAGCCTCACAACTCTAAAGGAGCTGTGAGGCTTTTTTTATGCTCATCTTAATGGGTTTTTAACCACCACAGAAGTCAGTCATGATTATTATTAGCAACAATATCCATCTTAATGAGCATGAAGTAGAAATTACTGCCATTCGTGCTCAAGGGGCGGGCGGGCAACACGTCAATAAAGTCTCCTCTGCCATTCATCTGCGTTTTGATATTCCTGCATCGAGTCTCAGTGACCCTCACAAACAGCGTTTACTTGAGAGTAAAGACAGCCGTATGAGCAAAGAGGGCGTATTTATCATTAAGGCGCAGCAGTATCGCACCCAAGAGAGAAATAAAATCGATGCTTTTGAGCGGCTGCAACAGTTTATTATTGCCGCCACACATAGTCCTAAAACTCGCAAGCCTACCAAACCAAGCAAAAATGCGCGTCATAAACGCATGGACAAAAAAACCCAGCGCGGTCAGACAAAAATGCTACGAGGTAAAGTGGATTTTTAATAACTCTAAAAAAGCGCTATTTCAATGAGTGCAATGCATGCAATGAAAGAAAGAGTGCTTTTTTGGTAAGCTGTCTGTTTCATCCTCAGCTAGCGCTTGGGTAGTAAACTATTGACCACCCACGCAGGACCTATCAATAAAAACTGTAAATCTTCAAAAAATGACGGTTTTTTACCTTCGATTTTATGCCCAATAAACTGCCCAATCCAAGCAATGACAAACACACTTGCCCAAACCTTAAAGCCCCACGGCATCGCCGCCATGACCGCCAAACAAATAAGAATAAAGATACCCATCGCCATAAATAGCGGGGTTGATAGCCGGATATAAAATAGCAGCACCAAGGCGCTAAGCACCAAAGTAAACCACACTGATAATGACATCCCCATACCCAAAATACTGACAAAAATCGTCGGCACACACAGCCAGTGGATTTTTTTATTGATAGGGTTTTGATGGCTGATGGCATATTCAGAGAGCCATTGTTGCAGCGTGCGCTTAGAGGGGCGCGGTTGAGAAGTACGAAACATCCTAACCTCCTTGTTAGTGATTGCTTGTTAGTCAGTGCTTGCTAATAGTGATTTGCTATTAACAGTTGTAGCACTATTTTAATGGATATGCCATGTTATCCCTTAAACGCTATCGTCATACTTGCCGCGCATCTTGCTCGCTGCGATACCACTCGTACAGTCCGACAAACGAGTTCACTTGATACACCATGGTTTGAATAGCAAAGATATAATTACCCGACATTAAATTGACCGTCAGCCATACAAAGTTGGAGATAATCCACAGCCACCAGTTAAAGGAATAACGCAAAATCATCGCCGCTTGCGCGGTAATAGATAAGATAAAGGCAATCACGTTAATCCAAAAAAACGAGATAAATCCCAAAAATAAACTGCTGTCATCCTCAACCACGGCATAACCATAACGTGCCAATAAGTCATTTACCGTGGGAAATAGCGCCAAACCAATCACCATAAAGGTGCCGGTAATCAGCCACACCCATTTATTAGCAGATTTGGGTATCATATCGCCGTCAGCGTCAGTGTTTTTTGACCAATAAAATAGACCGTATACATGGGTAAAAAAGTTAAATAAGGGCGCCAGCATCAAGCCCACTGAGCCTGCCGTTCCTTGTACGATGACCTCACCGGCAGTCGCGCCCATACCAAAGCCATTGCCCAAAATGTTTTTACGAAACGACAGCGACACCACGCAGACCAAACCGATAAAGGATACCGCTAAATAAAACATATCTAGCGTAGTGTGGTCAGTGGTGTACCAAAATCCGGCAGACAATGCCAGCACGCCACTGATGAACCAAATCACAATCCACTGCATCGACCATTTACCAGTGATATTATCCAATAGCTGAATGCGCATCAATTTTCCTTAAAATAGTGTTGTTTTTATTTTAGAGTTTTTTGCCATAAATCTGCGCATCAATAAAAGCGATGGCTTGCTGATAACGCGCATCATAATCAGCTTTATCAATCAGATACGGCTCGATATTATGCCGCGCAAAGATATCGAGCAAGCGCTGCTCAAAGCGTCCCCGCGCCTCAGGCGTGCCCAATGAGCGCATACCGTCATCAACCCACGGCGTATTATTATCGAGCATTATCGTAAAGTCGGCGCGGAATTCATCAATGCAGGCTGTCAAAAACGGATGACTGCGCCCTTCATACTCCTCACAAAAGGCTTGCGAGGTCACAAAATCAGTGTCGATAATCGTTACCGCTGCCGTAGCATTCATCGCCGCGTGGCGCATCGCTTGCGCGTGGTCAAGGGCAATCGGCGCATAATCGCTATATTGCAAGCCGACTTCACTACCGCCCAAATCCGTACCGACATATAATCGCCCCATCTCCAGCGCAAAGCTGGCACCATAATAGTTCGCCAGTTTATGCACCAAAGTGGTCTTACCTGAGCTTTCACCGCCGACGATAGCCACCGTTTTGGTATAGTCACCGCGTGCCTCTGGATGCAGTGCTGACCAATGCGCGATTGGATTATTTGCAATGGCATAAGAGTTAAAATCGGGCTGTAGGGGAGTAGTCACCACTTGCATAATCAAAGCATCGCCTGCGTTTTTTATGTTCTTTGATGCTAAAGGATGATTATCAGCGACAAATAACACTGCATCAGTCGGCAAGCTCAAATCATCACTAATGCGCTGTAGCTTGAGATTACTGGCGGCACTATCGATGGTGACGTCATCGAAGCTTTCATGGAGTGGCAGCTCAATCTCAGTGGTGGTATAAATATGAATAAAAGGCAAATCAGCACATGCCATTTGTAGCCAACGCGCCTTATCTTGTAAGGTGATATCAAAGTCGGGATGCGGCGCAGGATGCAGGGTGATAATAATATGTAGCTGTTTTGCTTGTCCTGCTGCCTCTAATATACTGCGCATTTGCCCCAAATGTAGCGGCTCAAAGTGCCCAATCATGACCCCATTATCGTACATAATTATCCTCCAGAGTGGTTCGCTATACGTGTTCTTGTTTATTTTAATCAGCGTCTATTGTACTGCGCCCGTCATTTTATTTATCTTGCCACGCTCCTATCCGCATGGTATAAATATTTAGGCACGCTTACAGGTAGCTTATTGTAAATAAGCGCCTTGTTATGATGATGAGATGTAAGTTTTGCAGTAGATGAGCGGTGGCTAAAAAGAGGGCTTGCAAGAGTGTGGCATAATAGCGGTAATAAAGAAGTAACACCGCAATCTATGAAACATTTTGAAATAAGTATTTAAAATCAGCCAGTTACCGCGCTTTATGACAGCTCAGCGCAAGCTTGAGTAGCATAAAGTCACAAAGCCTACCTACACTCTCAACAGACTCCTGAGTCCTATTTGCTATACTGATTCATAAGATCAAGCAAGCGTGATAACTGGCGCATTACGCTATAAAATAGAGTGATAAAAATAACCAATAAAAACAACCAATAAAAATAATAGAGGTATGAGAGTTGGCTAAACTAGCAAAATTACATCGCTCGACAAATAATCGCATAATAGCGGGTGTGATGGGTGGTATCGCAGAATATGTAGGCTGGTCACCAACTTGGGTACGGGTGTTATTTGTAGTGATATCTTCTTTAAGTGCGGCAGTACCCGGTTTTTTAATCTATATTATCTTATGGATTGTGATGCCAAAAGCGAACAATAGCTCTTATCGTTAACTATTAACTGACTTGCATTTTAAATCATGATTAAAACCTATGTAATCTATAAGCAAACTATGTCATCTATAAGCAAATAAGCCATCTCCAAAAATAAAAATCCTGAAGAAACAGGATCTCAGCAACACACTTTTCCTCCTGCCCAGATGTTCACTCATCTGGGTATTTTTTTGTTTATCGGTCGGTTGTTGTGATGATTAGAGCAGACCTTATCCTGTCTATAAATGGGGTAATGGTAAATTTAGTTGCGGTAAATATGGATAAAATTGCCATTTTTTAGTAAGGTGAGCAAGCACATAGCGTTGTGTTAAAATAGAGCCAGATAGGCGGCGCTAACGCTATTCATAATTGGTTTAACAATACTCATTCCACAGTGATTTTCCTATGACTTCCCAAGATATAACTAAAGACAGTAATCCAGCAAACCCATCAGCAACGCTGACCTTTCAAGATCTGATTTTGACCCTACAGAACTTTTGGGCAGCAAAAGGCTGCGTTATCTTGCAGCCTTATGATATGGAAGTCGGTGCAGGTACTTTTCATACCGCGACTTTTTTGCGCTCGTTAGGACCTGAGCGCTGGAACGCCGCGTATGTGCAGCCGTCACGGCGTCCAACCGATGGGCGCTATGGCGATAACCCCAATCGTTTGCAGCATTATTATCAGTTTCAAGTGGTGTTAAAGCCCAATCCACCCAATATTCAAGAGTTGTATTTGGACTCTTTGCGCGCGATTGGCATTGACCCACTGGTGCATGATGTGCGTTTTGTTGAGGATAACTGGGAGTCGCCAACGCTAGGCGCGTGGGGTCTGGGCTGGGAGATTTGGCTTAACGGTATGGAGGTCACGCAGTTTACTTACTTCCAGCAAGTGGGCGGGCTTGAGTGCTTCCCTGTCACCGGTGAGATTACTTATGGTCTTGAGCGTTTGGCGATGTATGTCCAAGGCGTCGATAGCGTTTATGATTTGGTGTGGGCGGATGGCGAGTTTGGGCGGGTGACTTATGGCGATGTGTTTCATCAAAATGAAGTTGAGCAATCCACTTATAACTTTGAGCACGCTGATGTGCCGATGATGGGCGAGTTGTTTGATTTTTATGAGGCGCAGGCTGATAAATTGGTCGCGGTAGGTTTGCCGTTGCCGGCTTATGAGATGGTGCTCAAAGCCTCACATACCTTTAACTTACTCGATGCGCGTGGGGCAATTTCAGTCACTGAACGTCAGCGCTTTATTTTGCGGGTGCGCACACTGGCACGTAAAGTCGCTGTGGGTTATGTGGAGGCGCGCGCCAAATTGGGCTTCCCGTTAGCGGATGAGGCGCATCGTCAGGCAGCGCTGGATAAATATTTGCCAACGCCCGCCGCTGACGCCACTACTCAAAATAACCAATCTACTGCTAATAATAAATAGGAGCATCCCATGAGTACCATTTTATTTGAATTGGGGTGTGAAGAGCTGCCACCCAAAAGCCTCAAGCCGTTACGTGATGCCATGCAAGAGAGCGTGATTGCCCAATTAAACGAGGCGGATATCCGCTTTGAGAGTATCAAAGCGTATGCCGCGCCGCGCCGTTTGGCACTACAAATTCACGGTATCAGCGCTAAGCAGCCGGACCGTAGCGAGCAAAAGCGCGGTCCTGCGATAAAAGCGGCATTTGACGCCGAGGGTAATCCAAGCCGCGCGGCGATGGGTTTTGCCAAAGGCTTAGGGATTGACGCCAGCGAGCTTGTCACTATTAGCACTGACAAAGGCGATTATGTCGGCTATGAGCAAACCATTCAGGGTCAAGCGACCACCGAATTACTTCCAGAGATTTTGCAAACGGCGCTCGATAATTTGCCGATTGCCAAACGTATGCGCGCAGGTAGCAGCCGTAATGAATTTGTGCGTCCGGTGCAGTGGGTAGTCTTGATGCAAGATGCCAACGTGATTGATGCCAGCATTCAGGGTCATAAAACCAGTAATCAAACGCGCGGTCATCGCTTTCATAGCCCAGATTTTTATACCATTGAGCACGCTGATAACTACGAGGCGCTACTTGAGAGCCTAAAAGTAGTCGCTGATTTTGATAAACGGCAAATGCTGATTAAAAATCAAGTCAAGGCGCTGGCAGATGAGATTAATGCGGATGAGATTATTCCACAAGATTTATTAGATGAAGTCACCGCCTTGGTCGATTTTCCGATTGCGCTACGCGCGCATTTTGAGCCGCGCTTTTTACAAGTACCGCAAGAGGCGCTCATCTCAACCATGCAGGCGGATCAAAAGTACTTTTGTTTGACTGATAAAGACGGCACTTTGCAGCCGTACTTTATTTTTATTACCAATATTGAGTCCAAAGACCCTCGGCAGATTATCGAAGGGAATGAAAAAGTAGTGCGCCCGCGTCTGGCAGATGCGGAATTTTTCTTTTTGCATGACCAAAAGCAGCCATTATTTGCACTGACCGAAAGCCTAAAAACCCGTGTGTTTCAAGATAAACTGGGAACGATTTGGCAAAAATCTGAGCGCATTGCCAAGCTTGCTGCCTTTATTGCCGCACTGATGCAGCAGCAAGGTCATACGCTTGATATTGATGACACCGTACGCGCTGCCATACTCTCCAAAGCAGATTTGGCAAGCTCATTGGTCGGTGAATATCCTGAATTGCAAGGGATTGCCGGCACTTATTATGCGCGTCTCAATGGTGAGCCTGAGGCAGTTGCTGCCAGTATTGCAGAGCAGTATCTGCCCAAGTTCAGTGGCGATGTGTTGCCGCAAACGCCTATCGGTATTTGCCTCGCCTTAGCCGATCGTTTGGATACGTTAGTGGGTATCTTTGCCATTGACCAAGCGCCGACAGGCTCAAAAGATCCGTTTAGTTTGCGCCGTTCAGCGATTGGGGTGCTGCGTATCTTGATTGAAAAGCAGCTGCCCATTAATCTAGTGGCACTGGTTGAGCAAGCGATTAAGAACTATAGTGAGGATACAGGCAATAAAATTGCCAAGATGGGCGATACCTTTACCCAAGTAATGGCGTTTTTGAATTCACGTTATCGGGCGATGTACACTGAGCAAGGCGTCAGTGTGGATACCATTCAGGCGGTGCAAGCGATTCATCCGCATATGCCGCTGGATTTTGATCAGCGTATCCGTGCGGTACAAGCGTTTAGTCAATTGCCACAAGCGCAAAAGCTGGCAGAATCTAACAAGCGCGTGGCAAATATCCTTGCCAAGTCCGAAGGCGAGGTTGCCGATAACGTTACTCAAGCGTTGTTAAGCGCCGCCGCTGAGCAAGATTTATATAAGGCTATCCAGCAAGCACAAAGCGCGGTTGCCCCTTTGCAAAAAACCGCTGACTATACGCAAATATTGCAAACTTTGGCAAGCTTAGATGCGCCATTGACCCAATTCTTTGCCGATGTGATGGTCAATAGTGAAGATGCTGCGCTTAAAAATAATCGCTTAGCGCTACTCAAGCAAGTGCGCGCGCTGTTCTTAACGGTGGCGGATATTAGTGAGTTGCAGCTGTAGGATTAAGACTCAAATTATTGATAGTGTGATAAAAAACTGGCTCGCAACGCCAGTTTTTTTATCCATAGAACATCAGATTTTAATAGACCTACCAATCATTAACAGTGTAACAATTGTGCTCAGCGCCATCATTACAGTACACTTTGTCGCAGAGATATCAATTATTACATTATGATTTACAACCTATAAACCACCATTCAAAGGGGTATTGCTGTGGCTGCTGCTATTATCGTCATCGTTATTATTTGGCTCTGTATGTGGGGGTTTTATAAATTTATGTACCCACGCGCGCCCAAAAGCATGATGCCAAAAGAGGGTGATGTGACCACACCGCGTGATTGCAACTTTTGTGGCAATAGTCTCGCTGAGTATCGCGGCGTGCTCGAAGCGGTGCCAACCCACATCACCGATGATACAACTGGCAACGCCACTAATAATGCAGCCGATAACCCCGCTAAAACAGCGCTGTTTTTTTGCAATTATGAGCACCAAGCCGACTTTCATGCGGGTAAAAAGTACTGAGCTTGTCAGTAAAAATGATAACCAACTCAAAGAGCTACGCTAAAATAGAATGGGCATCATCAATGATTTTTCTGAGTAAGGCATCCGTCTGTTTAGAGGTTGCGCTGTCATTAGGTGTCTTCTCATTATTTTTTTCATAAAGATTTAAGCAGCAGAGCAGCAGTAGATTTTCTTGACTCAAATTGGGTGCGTCTTTTTTGAGATTCAAAACAAACTTATTAATACTATCAGCGGCGTCTTGTAGCTCATCTTCTTCGTTAATAGGGCAGTAAATGTTATAAACAGTGCCTGCAATCACGATATCCACCATTTTCATAGCAGGCTTAGCTGTGGTCTGCTTGAGCGCTGATGATGATGGTAATGAGCTTGGCGCTTTTTGCGCTGTTAACTCTTTAGCCTTGGGTGCGGTATTAAGCGCACTGTTGGGCTGAGATTCAGGGTTTGCAGGTTTATGTGGGCTTTGGGAATTGTCGGTTTTATTAGTGGCATGGTCAGTCATAAAAAATCCTACGAAGTATTAAAATAGAGGTCAATAAATAACACAGTGAGCACAATAGCAGTATAAAATCAGCCGTTATGAGATAGGGGTTTGGTCGATAAGTGCTAAGCGGTTAAAGACGACTTTGATGCGCTCTGCTGCAAATACGTTCTTTTGATGTAGCTCGCTATTTTGTGCCTTAAGCTCATTATTTTGTTGATGTAGCGCGCTGTTTTGTTGTTGCAGCTCAGCCACTTGCTGTTGCAGCTTTTTTTGTTCAGCGCCTATCATATGATGCGCCTCGGCAAGATTTTGATAGCGATTATCAAGCTCATCCAGCTGTTTTTTATGGGTATCATGCTCAGCATAACTGCTATCAAGTTGGGATTTGAGCGCAGAGAGTTCCGTGGGGTCAGCGCTCGGTTGTTGCTTGAGTATATTCAGCTCCTCACTGAGTAGTCGGTGCTGCTCTTTAATGTCGAGTATGATTTGTTCTAAGTATTCAAGTTGGTCATACATAGTCATTTTTTATCCTTAAAAGTGAGTGTAGATGAATTTTAGCTGATACGTTTAATAATGCCATAGGTGACCGCATAATATCTATATCAACAAAGTAATTGC
>DAIPIF010000073.1:0-8947 GCA_036770925.1 Psychrobacter sp. | reverse complement strand
GCCATAAGGCACATGCAAGGTATCTGCATAATAAATATAACGCTCAGCGGGCAGCTGCTGCGCTAAATGCAAATAAACCGACAAGCCGCCCACCCCTGAGTCAAACAATCCTATCGGCGCGCTACTTTTATAATGGCGTCCTACTTGGCTATCATGAGGATTCGCCACTTGCCGCGTAACAGCTGCTATAGATGTCAGGTCATCGGTCGCCGCCACCACGACAGGCGGCTGTTTCATTATTTTTTCTTTAACGGGGTTGTTTATAATAGTACTCATATCAAAACAATCATCTTTATCTGACCTATTATAATAAAAATTTAGATTTATTCAGGCATCGACAGCTCATAGTTTTTGCCGCCACTTTTTAGGATTAAAATCGTATGCCCATCACGCTCAAGCAGCTCGCCAATTTCAGTGAGATGATAAAAAGTATTGCGCCCAATAAGTGCCATTAAGCCATCACGAACCAACATATAAGGACGCACTAATGAGGCGGCGTCAGATTTATTATGAGTCGTAGCGCTCGTTTGGGTATGGCTATTAGCGGTGGCATGGCTATTATAAGAGCGCAATATCAGCGGATGGTCTTCATCAAGGCGCACGACATCACCGGTAGTGGTGGTAAATTCCAACCAGCTCAGCGTAGCCTTATCCGCATTTTTAGCCGCCTCTTTGACAATACCCACATCATTAATTAACAGGGGGACATCTTCAACTTGAATGCGCAGCTTTTGTACAGGGGTTTTTAAAAAGTATTCCGTCGCGCCGTTATTATCCTCTTTCCATAGGATAGTGGCAAATAAGTGCACCAGTGACTCACGGGTTATCTGCCCACCTTCATGCCACCACTCACCATTGGCTTTGATGGTCAAATCCATGTCAGAGACTTGTTCAGGATGCCATTTATCGAGTGGCGGTATCGAACGTCCGAGGCGAGTACTGGGCTTAGATTTGATATAGGCGCTAAGATGTTGCTCAACCTGCTGACTCAACTCGTCAATATCTTGGAGGTTTGTTATATTTTCAAGTTTATTATTGATATTATCAGTCACGACCTTATCTCCTCGTATGCGCCGAAGTTTGTTATATTTGACACCGCTATTCATTTTAGTTTCAGGTATGATGAGACTCATAGAGACCAACGAACCACTATACTGCTTTAACCTTAACACTGATACCCATAAATGCGTGTCGTGTTTGTAAGGTTTTTCTTTTATAATGGGTAACTATTTTATTAAGACAGTGCTGTGAGTGCTATTTTAATTGCCCGCTTAATTGCACCACAAGATAAGCAAATATAAGTTTAGGAGTAGGTATGCAAGAGCAAGACAATAAAGCGCCAGTCGTTGATGCGGTCGTCACAGCTGACGTGCCAGAAACGACAGAGACCTCTACAGCAGCTATAAATGCAGCGGATATAGATAATAAAAAGCCAGATATGACCCAAGATGAGGTTGTCGCAGTTGCGCCTGAGCCGGAAGTCGCCGTGGAACCTGAGATTGAGCGTGAATCAATGGAATTTGATGTCATCATCGTGGGTGGTGGACCCTCAGGGTTATCTGCCGCTATTCGACTACGCCAACTAGCGATTGCGGCTGGCAATGATGAATTTATGGTCTGTATCGTCGAAAAAGGGTCTGAATTTGGCGCGCATATCTTATCCGGTGCCGTCATTGAGCCACGGGCGTTAAATGAGCTGATTCCAGATTGGAAAGAAAAAGGCGCTCCTTTAAACGTGCCTGCTATCGAAGACCGCGTTTATATGCTCGGCTCTGCCACTAAATCGACCAAATTCCCTGATGCCATCGTCCCAGCCAGTATGCACAATGACGGCAACTATATTGTATCACTCGGTAACGTCGTACGCTGGCTTGCCGCCCAAGCCGAAGAGCTAGAAGTCATGATGTTCCCAGGCTTCCCAGCGGCTGAGATTTTATATAATGACGACGGTTCAGTACGCGGTGTCCTGACAGGCGATATGGGCGTGGCGGCATCAGGTGATGCCAAGCCGAGCTTTGAGCCGGGTTATGAGCTGCTTGCAAAATACACTATCTTTAGTGAAGGTAGCCGTGGACATTTAGGTAAGCGTCTGATTAGCCGTTTTAACCTTGATAAAGATTGTGACCCTCAGCATTATGGTATCGGTCTCAAAGAGCTGTGGGAAGTGACGCCTGAAAAACACGAACAAGGCGTGGTATTGCATGGTACTGGTTGGCCGTTAACAGAGACCGGCTCATCGGGTGGTTGGTGGTTATATTTCGATGAAAATAACCAAGTCAGTTTCGGTATGGTGATTGATTTATCTTACTCAAATCCGTATATGTCACCCTTTGATGAAATGCAGCGCCTGAAACGACATCCGCTCATTCGCAATATTTTAGAGGGTGGTAAACGCATCTCTTATGGCGCGCGCGCTTTGACCAAAGGCGGCTTGAACTCACTACCTAAATTCACTTTCCCTGGCGGCGTATTAGTCGGTGATGAAGCTGGATTTTTGAACCCTGCCAAAATCAAAGGCACGCACACGTCAATGAAGTCTGGCATGCTCGCCGCTGAAGCTATTTTTGAGGCGCTACAAGCCGGACGTCAGCATGATGAAGTCATCGCTTATACCACCATGTACCGTGAGTCATGGCTGTATGAAGACAACTATGCCTCGCGTAACTTCTCGCCAGCCATGCATCGTATGGGTCAATGGATGGGCGGTGCCTTTAACTTTATCGAGCAAAACTTGCTCGGTGGTAAAATGCCGCTGACCATTCACGATAATCTGAAGGATTATGACCAATTAGAGCGTGCTGACCATGCCTATCAGCCAGAGTATCCTAAACCTGATGGCAAGCTAACCTTTGATAAATTATCATCGGTGTTTATCTCCAACACCAACCATGCCGAAGATCAGCCGACCCATTTAAAGCTGACTGACCCTACCGTGCCCGTTTCTATTAACCTACCTTTATATGCTGAGCCTGCGCGTTTGTACTGCCCAGCGGGGGTTTATGAAGTCGTTAAAGACGCTGAAGGGGCACGTTTCGTTATCAATGCCCAAAACTGTGTGCATTGTAAAACCTGTGATATCAAAGACCCTTCACAGAACATCACTTGGGTATCACCAGAAGGTGGCGGTGGTCCTAACTATCCCAATATGTAAATTGGGATTGAGATAGCCGAGTATTGAGATAGCGAAGTATTAACATCGCCAGAATCTACAACAAAGCCCCATTCATGATTGAGTGGGGCTTTTTATGTGTCGATATTAATCCGTTATTTAAAGATAAATAGTCTCATCAGACCTGATTTGCTGCGCAGTCTTGCCCGTATCATCCCCGTTCGCTTTGTAGATAGCATTTGCCTGATTTATAAGTTGACAGGCTTAGGGAATAGCATACGGTTGCATTCAAAAAACATACTAGGCTGACTAATATCACCATTTATTATTAATTTAATCGCAACATTTTTAAAATAAATAGCATTCAATACCTATTGGGCTTATATTGACCATCACATTGATGCTACTATGGATTCACAGGCTTTATGTTATAGACTATGACAACTTACGCATTTCTAGCATCATAAATTAACCTTAGTAATGCTTAAGCACATATTTTGTTACATAAAGTAAATTGAATTTTTTATTGTTAATTACATAAATTTTGTATATATTCCTAATAGGTTGGTCATCACTCACTTAATTCAGTCAAGTTATGATGACCATATGCCACTCATATCAGGCATAGTTACAAGTTTTAATAAAATTAAGCACTTTGTCAGGAAGACAGAGAGTAAAGAGACAGCGGATTGTCATGCCCTCTCGGCTCATCCCACCCTGTTGTATCTAATTATTATGTACACCCTATTTATAGGTATTAAAGCCATAAAACGATATTATCTAATATCTTATGCCTGTTAAGCTATACTTAAGACACATTATAATAATAAAGCTTAAAAATTCTATATTGGGTTGTATGTTATCGTTTTTAGTAGTGCCGAGTATATTTTGGCGATTATTTATAGCGCTGTAGATTATAAATAACGGCGTCAGAGTTGCTCATTTTGTTGGTAATTTTGGTGAATCAATTTAATTGGTCATTTTGCTTTAGCAGTCTCTACCACCCGTTTTAGAATATCAATTCGGCGGTTCAGTACAGACAACGTATTTAAATAAACGCTAAATCATAATGACTTGTTAGACTTGACCCATTACCTCTATTTTATGTCAGGCAAAAGGAGTTGTCCTATGGAGAACCACAACGATCCATCCGGTTATTGGCGAGCCAATGTCCGTCTCATCAAAGTCAGCCTAATCATTTGGACTTTAGTCTCTTATGGCTTCGGTATATTGTTGCGTCCCATGTTAACGGGTATTAGAATTGGTGGTACCGATATAAGCTTTTGGTTTGCACAACAAGGGGCTCTTATCGTATTTATCGCCTTAATCTTCTTCTACGCATGGCGTATGAATAAGTTAGATAAACAATATGGCGTAGACGAGGAATAGTCCCATGAGTCAATTTGTAATTAATATTATTTTCGTAGGTCTGTCCTTCGCTCTCTACTTCGGTATTGCAATTTGGGCACGTGCTGGTTCAACCAGTGAATTCTATGTAGCAGGCGGCGGTGTCCATCCAGTAATGAATGGTATGGCAACCGCAGCTGACTGGATGAGTGCGGCATCATTTATCTCTATGGCAGGTATTATCGCTGCCGGTGGTTATGGTGCATCAACGTATCTTATGGGTTGGACGGGCGGCTATGTACTACTCGCTATGTTACTGGCTCCTTATTTACGTAAATTTGGTAAGTTCACGGTGCCTGACTTTATCGGTGACCGCTTTTACTCCAAAACAGCCGCTATGGTTGCCGTGGTTTGTTTGATTCTTGCATCAACTACTTATGTTATCGGACAGATGACTGGTGCGGGCGTTGCCTTCTCACGTTTCTTAGAAGTTGAAAACACAACAGGTCTTATCATTGCAGCAGTTGTGGTATTCTTCTATGCCGTACTTGGTGGTATGAAAGGGATTACTTATACACAGGTTGCACAGTATGTGGTTCTAATGGTTGCTTATACCATTCCTGCGGTATTTATCTCACTTGAATTAACAGGTAACCCAATTCCAGGTTTAGGTTTGTTCTCAAACCATACTGAAGCGGGCATTCCTATCTTAACGAAGCTTGACCAAGTCGTTACTGACTTAGGCTTTACGGCGTATACTGCTGATGTTCCTAACAAGCTAAACATGGTGCTATTTACCTTATCACTTATGATTGGTACAGCAGGTCTACCGCACGTTATTATTCGCTTTTTCACCGTTCCTAAAGTTGCTGATGCACGTTGGACAGCGGGTTGGACGTTGGTATTTATCTCGCTACTATACTTTACCGCTCCTGCAGTCGGTGCTATGGCGCGTTTAAACCTAATCGACACTATCTATCCACAAGGTGTTGAAGAGCCTGCTATCAACTATGATCAACGTCCAGATTGGATGAAAACATGGGAAGATACTGGTCTTATTAAGTACAATGATTTAAATAACGATGGTCGTATTCAGTTATATAATGATAGTGGTCTAGGTGCAGCACAAATTGCATTAGCAGCAGCACAAGCAGATGGTGGCGATGTCACTGCCGCAACAGCAGCTGTTGATAAAGCACGCGCGGCTCATGACTTAGAAGTTGACGGACGCTTTGCAGCTGCCGGTTGGGCAGGTAATGAGCTTGATGTTAACGCTGATATCTTAGTATTGGCTAACCCAGAAATTGCAAATCTACCACCATGGGTTATTGGTCTGATTGCAGCGGGTGGTTTGGCAGCAGCACTATCTACAGCAGCAGGTCTATTACTTGCCATCTCATCAGCCATCAGTCATGACTTGATTAAGCGTAACCTTAATCCAAATATCTCTGATAAAGATGAATTGAAAGTAGCTCGTATTACGATGGGTGTTGCGATTGTAATCGCGACATGGTTGGGTATTAACCCTCCAGGATTTGCCGCACAGGTTGTTGCTCTAGCCTTTGGTATTGCCGGTGCTTCCTTGTTCCCAGCACTGATGATGGGTATTTTCTCTAAACGTATTAACAGCGCTGGCGCAATCGCTGGTATGTTGACAGGTTTGATTAGTATCTTAGTCTATATCTTTGTGTTCAAAGGTTGGTTCTTTATCAGTGGTACAGCAAGCTTCCCTGATACTGAAGAGTACTGGTTGTTTGGTATCTCACCATTATCATTTGGTGCGGTTGGTGCCTTACTGAACTTTATCGTAGCGTTCATTGTTTCTTATACTACTGCGCCACCACCAGCACATATTCAAGAGCTGGTTGAGAGTGTACGTTCTCCACGTGGAGCAGGCGGCGCAATCGATCACTAAGCTAACCATTGCTATATGAATGACAAGCTTTTATGACACTATCTATCACTCACAGGCAGCAGCTGCTTGTGAGTGATTTTTTTATCCTATCGTTATTATAGAAATGTTATTGTAAAGGCGTTACTAGACAACGAGTTTAGATTTTTATTTTGTTAGATGCCCTTATGGCGTTAAGGAAATTTTATGCTTTATGAGTTTATCGCTACTATAGCAGCTGGCTTTGGCATGGCTGGGTTAGCCCTTATCATAACTCACCTCAGTAAACTGGCAGGTAAACGCGCACCAAAATGGTTAATTCCTTTATTTGCAGCTATTGGCATTTTTAGCTTTCAGATACATCAAGAATATAACTGGTATCCTCAGCAAGTTGCCCAACTCCCAGAAGGCGTGACCGTAGTCAAAACTGCTGCAAGTACCGAATGGTTCCGCCCTTGGACCTACGTAAAGCCACAAATATTACGTTTTATAGCTGCCGATAGTGCGCATGCAAGCGCTCAAATAAACCATCCTGATATTTACTTGGTTAACTTATATTTGTTTGAGAGACGTAGAAGTGTGCAGATAGTGCCACAAGTGATTGATTGTAGTGTGCCGGCGCGGGCAGATTATGTCATACCAGAAAAGAACAGTACGCTTACGATTAAAGAGCACGTACAGCAGACTACAGCATGGCGAGCTTTAGCAACGGATGACTTATTATTTATCAATATTTGCTCAAAAAACCGCTAAAACTATCAAGGCGTTATACTAAAAACTGATCTCACCATAATCTCTATTGGTGTTGGATCTAGTACTGCCTGTTGATACTTTTATAAGCGCTATAATCATGCTTAGAGCTTGCTCCTAATAACAAACCGGCGCACAGCCCACCAAAGTGCGCCGCAAATGAAATGCCTTGCTGCGGCATCAAACCTTGCTTGATAGTGAGCCAATAACCCGTACCCATGACGATACACGCGAGCAGATAGCCCCAACGCCGTGCAAACACTGCACCGCCTATCATAAACCCCAGCATCGCAAAACAAAGCCCTGATGCCCCAATATGCATCGAATATGGCGCTCCTATCAACCACGTCATCGCGCCTGAAGCAGCTATCAGCTTCAAAATAGTACGATACGCATTCTTCTCAAACAACCCAAATAAAAAGAGTATTTGTAATAATACAAAGGTATTACTCATCAAGTGCGCAAAATCACCGTGCATCGTCCAAGACGCGAAGACCCCTATAAAACTGCGTAAATCAAAGGTGCGCGGTACAATACCAAAGAGGTTCCAGAGACCAAATAACACGATTTTATTAAAAAAGAACATACCTATCATCGGTATTAATACAAAAGCATATAAACCGACGACTTGCTTTAAGCGCACCATAATCAGCGATAATAAGGACTGCCAATTCATATTTAGCCTCTTATAATCTCATGTTAAGAGTTTGCGGAGAGAACAGGTGAAGACAAAGGCGTGAAACACCGCAAAGACACCTCTTTATCTACACTCGCATAATGACGCGCATGCAATAATGAGTTTGAATGATAAGGTACTAATGCGGTTGGCACAAATCTACGAGCAGCGTCTACATGCTGAATGGAGTCATCAAAAAAGATATGCGGCGCAAATGTTTTGAGTACGGCAGTTTTTTCAAGACCTCCTAAAAAAAATGCCATATCCAAATCCACTCCCCATTCCCGTAGCGTCTTAATAGCCCGCAGATCAGCAGGTGCATTACGTGCCGTCACCAGGGCAATTTTCATAGGACAGTCATTCATACGGGCGGGCAAACGTTCTTGTATTTTGGACAGCTTAATTAATAGCTCAGCATAAGGTCCTTTTTCAATAGGTAAATCACGCATTTGGGCTTCACGCTCGTGAAAGGCTTGTAAGCCCTTTTGCTTATACAGCAGCTCTCCTGAATCATCAAACAATACCGCATCGCCATCAAATGCAATACGCAATTGACTGGTATCAAGCTCATAGGTATTTACTGGAGTGGCGTCTAATATCGCACAAGCACAAATATGAGCATCAGTGACTTGCTGGGCATCATCGCGGTTAGTTGTTAAAAATAAATCAACATCAAAGTCAGCAATATAAGGCGCGACAGCACTACCCGATAAAAAAGCAGAGCGCGAAATATTCAAGCCATACTCACGGATAGCGTTTAACACCTGAATACCTGTATCTGGACTACTTTTAGACACAATCACCACTTCCACTAATGGTGCTTCGATATCTGAATCTAGCGCGGTACAGTCATTACAATACTTATTCAGATTAAGTAACGCCTCAATCAGTGGATAACCTGCACCTATACTTAAAGCATCATTTTCTCGCTGCGCCATATAATCACGAAAATCTTTGATAGCTCTCTCAGGTTGCTGCTGTAATAGCTGTAATAAATACTCTTCTGACTCCGATAGGTCAAATAAAGCCGTTGCTGATATCGCGACTATTAACGTATTACTAAAATCGATAGCCATAATTACTCTACTTTTTTATTTTCTACTAGGGTTTTGCATACTAATTTATCATACCGAATTATTATATTTAGATAAGAAATTTGATAATATAGTCTAAT
>DAIPIF010000072.1:0-8956 GCA_036770925.1 Psychrobacter sp. | reverse complement strand
GTGGCTAGCTGAGAACCAGCTGGACGGCGTTGGCTATTTAAATCTATTAACTCGCCGGCAAGAAGCCAATTTGCCAAAGCTGTTTATGCTTGAGCCTTATGACCCTAATAAGCGGGTCATTATTATGCTGCACGGCTTAGCCTCAAGTCCTGCAACGTGGGTCAATTTGACCAATGATATTTTTAATGATGATAAGCTACGCAGCAATTATCAAGTGTGGCAAGTGTTTTATCCCACCAATTTACCTATTTTAGAAAACCGCTATCAAATACAGCATTTGCTACAAGAAACCTATGAACAAACCGACCCGACGGGGCAGCATAAAGCCAGTCGCAATAGCGTGATTATCAGTCATAGTATGGGCGGCGTTATCGCCCGCATGATGCTATCCGATGATAATTTGACCGATAATTTAGATGGCTTAATAGACCAAAACCTGCTGCCCGATAGCGCCAAACGCCAGATTAATAGCACGCTAAAAACCGCTTTTGGCAAACAAGAGCTGGCAAAACGCTTTGAGCTACAAACGCTCCCACAAGTCGATACGGCGGTTTTTTTATCCACGCCTTTTCAGGGTACTGATTATGCCGATCGCTGGTTTACACGGGCGCTGCGGCGCATTATCTATTTGCCAGTCGGTTTGGTCAAAACCGTGACCGATAATTTAGCCACCATTGCCACTCAAGGGGATTTGGCGCAGCATCCTTTAGGGGCGTTATATTTAGAAAATGGTGCCAGCCAGCTGAGTAATAAGTCCTCTTTTATTCAGCTCACCAAAGATATTGCTATTAATGAGCGTATTACCTACCACTCTATTATTGCTAATAATGACGCGGATATTGCCAAAGGTTTGGCGCAAATGCAGCCTAAAGGCGCAAAGATTGATTTATCCAAAGCCAGTCGCGAAGAGGATACGACTGAGCCTAGCCCTACGGATAAAGCCGTGCTACCTAGTGAGCCACTGATTGCAGTGGTCACGGTGAATGAGGATATCAGTCAGGCGTTAACGGAGCGTTTATCAGATGGTATTGTGCCTTATAACAGCTCGCATCTTGACGGTGCTGCCTCTGAGAGTATCATCAGCGGTGGGCATAGTATCCAAACCAATCCACAAACCATTCTCACTTTACGCCGGATATTGCATCAGCAATTGGAGCATTAATGCTGAGGTTATTTATCCATCTATGTAGCACGTCATGCACAGCACGATGCAAACATTCATAGTATGGAATACTTAGCAGCGCCTTGTATATCATTATATTAAAGCGCATAATGATTTTTAAAGCTAGCCACTGCTATGTTTGATAAGCATCATCAATCGTGTGTAATTTATAAGGATATAGATTATTTAATTTAACCACCCCGTTTGAGTATTTTTTAACCAAAACAGGGCGACTAAATACCATTTACAGCTAAATATCATTTAGCTATTGCCCGTAATGTTTTAGAGCATTGCGGACAGTGACTTGAGCGTATCATGGAAGCTTGCGCTATTTGGCTGACAGATAAAGGTAACCGTTTATGTTCGCTGCATTTATAATCGACCAAATGGATGCGCTCATGCTCGCGCGTATCCAGTTTGCTTTTGTCATCTCATGGCACATTGTCTTTCCTGCTTTTACCATCGGTCTTGCCAGCTGGCTGACTGTCCTTGAATATCGCTGGCTCAAAACCGGCGATACTATCTATGCTGAAGTCTATAAACATTGGGTAAAAATATTTGCCGTCGCTTTTGGGATGGGCGTGGTATCGGGCGTGGTCATGTCCTATCAATTCGGTACGAACTGGGCGGTATTCTCAGACAGAGCGGGTAATGTCTTAGGTCCACTGCTGGCTTATGAAGTCCTGACTGCGTTTTTCTTAGAAGCCTCCTTTTTGGGTATTATGCTGTTCGGTTGGGGACGCGTCAGTAAGCGGATGCACTTTACCGCTACGGCTATTGTTGCCATTGGTACGATGATTTCAGGGTTTTGGATTTTGGCGGCAAACAGCTTTATGCAAACCCCGCAGGGTTTTATGCTCGGCGCTGATGGGCTGTTATATCCTACCAATTGGCTTGAGATTATCTTTAATCCCTCCTTCCCCTATCGTTATGCTCATATGATGACGGCGGCGTTTTTGACCACCGCTTTTGTTATTGGTGGTATCGGCGCTTATTACTTGCAGTCCAAACGACATACTGAGCACCGCCGACATGGTCGCGTGATGCTGGGTATGGCGATGATTATGGCGATATTTGTGGCACCCACGCAGGTGCTCATCGGTGATTTTCATGGTCTAAATACGCTTGAGCATCAGCCGGCAAAAGTGGCAGCGATGGAGGGTATTTGGGAGGATGAGCGCGGTGCGGCATTACGGCTGTTTGCAATTCCTGATCAAGAAAACCAGACCAATAAATATGAGCTGAGTATCCCTTATGCCTCCGGTTTGATTTTAACCCACTCTTTAGATGGTGAAGTCAAAGGTCTCAAAAACTGGGCACCTGAAGATCAGCCGCCTGTGGGCATTGTCTTTTGGTCATTTCGTATCATGGTTGGTATCGGGATGCTGATGGTACTGGTGGGTTTATTTAGTCTTTATAAATACTTTAAAAAGCAACAGTTCAATCCTGATAGCAAGCTGTTTCACCGTGCGTGGATGCTCATGACGCCTATGGGCTTTATCGCGCTGCTCGCGGGCTGGTTTGTCACTGAAGTAGGACGCCAACCTTATACGGTGTATGGGGTGATTCGTACGGCTGAGAGTATCTCGCCCGTTGCCGCGCAGCAAGTGGCAACTACTTTAATCGGCTTTATCGTGCTCTATATCTTTGTCTTTGGGGCGGGTAGCTTTTATATCCTACGCCTGATTGCTCAAGGTCCACAACCTTATGAAGATCCCGCTGATGATAACTTTTATCAGCATTCGGTGACTGAGGGGCAAGGGCGTACGCTGAGCGGTGATAATCATCCCGCTGAACAGACGGCAGAGAATACGGCAGCAGAAGATTGGGATACGCCTGCAAATGATAAAGATGAGGGAGGGTTGCGCTAATGTTTAGTTTTGGTGACGTATTAAATTTACCCTTAATTTGGGGCGGCTTGATTGCCTTATCGGTATTTATTTATGTATTGCTCGATGGTTTTGATTTGGGCTGTGGAATTTTATTTCCATTTGCAGGCTCAGATAAAAACCGTAGCCGCATTATGAACTCTATTGCGCCCTTTTGGGATGGCAATGAGACGTGGCTAGTGATGGGCGGCGGCGGATTATTTGCCGCTTTCCCTGTGGCTTATGGCATCATTATGAGCGGCTTATATTTGCCCGTTATTTTTATGCTATTTGGACTGATTATGCGCGGCGTGGCGTTTGAGTTTCGCTTCAAAGCCACAAAGCATCGTTACTTGTGGGATGGTTTCTTTTTTATCGGCTCTATTGTCGCCACCTTTTTTCAAGGGGTGATGTTAGGGGCGCTGGTATCAGGCATGGAGGCGAGCAATCGTCTGTATAGCGGTGGAGCTTTTGATTGGTTCACGCCGCTATCTATCATCTGTGGTATAGCGCTGATTATCGGTTATGCGCTGCTTGGCTCAACATGGCTGATTATCAAGACTGAACACAGCCTGCAAGTGTGGGCGCGTAAAGTCTCAGGCTGGCTGCTGAGCGCTTTGGTTATCGCTATGGTGGTGGTTACGATGACGACTTATTTCTCTTATATCGAGGCGCTAGAGAACTGGTTTACTGTCTCAACCCTCATCTATGTGGCACCGATGCCGGTTGTGGTTATCTTGCTATTTTTCTTAATGCGTAAAGATTTAACCACTGAGCGTGAGTATCGTCCGTTTTTATTGACGGTGGCGCTGTTTTTGATGGGGTATTTGGGGGTGTGTTTTGCGATATTTCCTTATATTGTGCCTTATCAGATGACGATTTATGAAGCGGCGGCGGCGGATACCTCGCTATCATTTATGCTGATTGGCGCTTTAATTATGTTGCCGATTATCCTCAGTTATACCGCTTATGCCTACTATACTTTTAAGGGTAAAACTGATCATGAGCATATGTATTAATCGGTCATCATCGAGGTAAAAATAGCGATAAAAGTCAAAGCGCTCATTATTATGGGCGCTTTGCATTATCAATGAACAAGGAGATTTCCATGAAAAAGCTAAGTAAAAAACAGTCGCAGTGGCTGTGGTTTGTGGGCTTATATGTGGCAGGATTTTTGGTGATTTTTAGCATTGCTCAGCTGATTAAACTGGCAATGGGGGTTTAGATTTAAGGTCACACTATGAGCGCTTAAGCGCCTTTATGACGGCTAGCGCCTGTATTTTTGTCATTTTTAATAAAGGCATTGGTTTGCTCTAAACGCTCAAGCGTGCCCACATCTACCCAGTAGTCACTGATGACTTCGGCAGTGATTTGCGAGCGTGCCATCCCCTGTCTCAGTAGCGGCGCTAAGGGCGCAGCTTGTCCGCTTGCCAGCCCAGCCACTATCCGCGGCGACATCACGCTTATCCCTGAAAAGGTATAGGTAGCCACCGCGCCAACTATTTGCTCAGATGCCAAGCCATTATCAAGCGCAAAGTCGCCATGGCTATTATGTTCAGGATTATTAACCAATAGCAGATGCGCCAATTGCTCCTCTGCCAAATGACAGTGCTGCAGCTGACTAAAATCATAAGTCGTCCACACATCCGAGCTGACCACAATAAAGGGCGCATCTTGTAGCTTACCTGATTGTAGCGCCTGAGATATCCCGCCCGCCGTCTCTAACGGCACGTCCTCGACTGACCAATGTAGAGTGACGCCATATTGCGAGCCGTCACCGAGCGCCTGTATCAGCTTATCAGCGAGCCACGAAACATTAATCGTGATATCCGTAATACCCGCGGCTTGCAGCGCTTTGATGTGCCAGACAATCAGCGGCTGCCCACCTACTGCGACTAATGGTTTGGGCGTCTCATACGTCAAGGGACGCAAACGCGTGCCCTTGCCTGCTGCCAAAATCATCGCTTGCGTTATCGTAGGCATAACCTCTCCCTTTATAAATAAAAAATCAATAAACTCGTTAAATATACTGCTGCACAAATTTTTGTTGATACGCCGGTAATGCCGTTTCTATCAGCCACTCTTTAAAAGGTACTAGCGCCTGCTGCAGCTGTGCATCGCCATGAGTGGCGAGCCATTCAAGCTCAAAGCATAAATCACGCATGACTTTGGGAATATTGGCTAAATAGCGATTTTTGCCATCACGCTCAAACAGACGTATAAAGATACCGAGCACCTTTAAATGACGCTGCACACCGATGACATTGACATCATGCTCAAACTCCGCCGCGCTAACTGCTGTCGCCACACCTGCGTGCTGCTGCAGCTGCCAAAAGTCATTTATCCAAGCGGATACTTGCGCCTCTGACCACTCGACATAAGCGTCACGCAGCAGCGACACCACATCATAACTATACGCCCCGATAAGCGCATCTTGAAAATCAATCACGCCCAACTGCGCTGGATTGGCTTGGTCTTGCATCAGATTACGGCTGTGATAATCCCGATGCACAATCACCACAGGCTGCGCCAAAATCGCTGTTATCAATGCCGCTTTAATATTATCCCATAACGTCGCATCGAGACTGACCCCAATATAAGGGGCAAACCACTCACTAAATAAATCCATCTCCCGATTCAGCGTGGCGGCATCATAATCTGGCAGATGATGCTCATTTTTTGCCGTCGCAATCGGTATCTGTTGCAGCGCAACCAAGGTTTGCAAGGCCCACTGATAATACTCATCCACTTGGTGGGGCGTCGCCTCGACCAATAAATGCGCAAATTCTACCGAGCCAAAATCCTGCAATAGCAAAAACCCTTGCTCAATATCTTGAGCGATAAGCGTCGGTACATTTATCGCCGGCAGCATCAGCTGTGCCACATTGATGAACTGCAGCATTGCATCTTGCTCATCAGCCGAATCCATGACAATATAGCGCCCCGACAGCGATGTCTCTGCATTATCACTCTCATGCAGCTGAATACGGTGGTAGCGTCTGGCACTCGCATCCCCCGGCAGACTTTGTAGGCTAAAGGCTTGAGTGGCAAAAACCTGCTGTAGCCACCGTTTTAATTGCTGCAAACGGTGCTCAAGATAGCTAGAATTGGCATCACTATCAGCAGCAGTCATAGAAAGATTATCGGTCATATTGTTATCACTCATCTCATCAGGCATAAAAGCTATCATTTGTTAATACCTAAAGGTTTTAATGCATCAACAGCACGATAGCGTATAATATATTGCTGAATAGTGTAGCTGATTTGGGTTTTTTTGACTATGCTACCTATAAAAAGAGTCAGCTTAAAGATAAAAACCATCGCAACAGTAATTATGCTGACCTTTATTGTCGCTTCATATATTATACTGATAATTTGACCCTGCAATTTTAATAAATTGCCATTCACTACGCTCTACAATCATAGGTGTGCCCTTGTTATACTCTCCGCTTTATCAAAGCATCCGCATGATTTTATTTGGTGCCTTAAGCTTAACTGGCTTATCACTGAGCGCTGCCGTCACCGAAAACTCTGATTTGCAAGCCTCTCAAGCCGCTAAGGCGTCTTTACTAGAGGAAACCAGAACCATAACGGCTGCCACCCATTCTACTCACGATAAAACTGAGCTTATTGACAGTGCTATCCATGACCATGCGAATACCCATGTCAGTAGTGATACTGATATTCCTATTACCGCAATAGTAGAAAGCACTGATATAAAGAACGCTGAGATAGAAAGCGCTGATATAAACAGCGCCCCTAGCAAACAACAGCCCGAAAAAAACACCCGTGCTTATAGCAGTATGGCGACGGACCCTGCAATTGATAACAGCCGCCTAAAGGTCAGCGATGATAATATTCAGGACAGCTTGCAGCGCCTAGCGCAATACTATCAAGCCTATGCTAAAGCAGATAAACCCGTAGCTGCTGATACTAGCAACAAGGATACTAGTCATAACAAGGCGCACTCGGAGACTCAAGCAGACCTGAATAACCTTACTGACTTAGATAGCCCCGCTCAAGCGCCCGCCACAAAATCGCTACGCCAACTTGGGACCGATTTAAGACTCAGCCCGCGCTTAATGAATACCAATGACCAGCGCTGTGAGGGGCAATGGGTCTATCCCGAGCAAAACTCTCGCTATCAAGCAGCCATTAATGAGAATAATGCGGCGCAAAATAATGGACAAGCCAATAGCCCTTTAAATACTAGACCCAATCATCAAGCGCCCCTATTTGCAGAGTCGGATTATGGCTACTACGATAATATCGATTATGCTGAGCTATCTGGTAACGTCATTATCAATCAAGGTAGCCAGCATATCGAGGCGGATAATATCGTCCTTGACTTAACCAGTGGCATCGCCGGTGCTCAAGGCAGAGTACTGTTTACCGATCAAGCCAAACCTGCTGCCAATAACCCGTCTATCTTTGCAACGCAAACAACCGCTCACAAAACCAGTCTCACTGATAAAGCCTCAGAGGGCGGACTGATTGGGGTTGCCGACAGTCTGGCTTATAGTACCGAGAGTGGGCAGACCACCGCTTATGGCGTGGCTTTTGCCAGCGTTCCTTTACAAGCGCACGGCTATGCCAAACGTCTGAACCGCCCTAATGAGAGCCAATATGAGCTCGACGATGTGATGTTTAGCACCTGCCCGCCAACCAATCGTAAATGGCAGATAGAAGCCAAAAGTATCGATTTAGATACCGATAGTGGACGCGGTAAAGCGTATGATACCACCATAAAAATTGCAGATGTGCCGGTGTTTTATTTACCCTATTTTAACTTCCCCATTGACGATAGACGCAGTAGCGGCTTTTTATTGCCCAACGCCCGTGTCGATAGTGACAGCGGTTTAGAGATTGATATTCCTTATTATTTAAGTTTAGCGCCGAATTATGACGCCACCTTAAACACTCATATTTATACCAACCGTAATCCTATGCTGTCAGGTGAGTTTCGTTATTTGACCGAAAATTATGGGGAAGGTATCTTTAACGGTTCATACTTGCCTAATGATAAAAAGTTCAATAATGAGGATCGCAGTAGCTTTTTTTATGACCATTATTGGGCGTCAAAGAGCATCCCACGCCTAAGCGCCGATGCAAAATATAGCTATGTCTCAGATGCAGATTATCTCAATGATTTTGATACGCTCGGTTTATCTAATAACACCTTAAACTTACCCAGAAATGCACGGCTCAATTATTATAATGATTATATCGATGGCGAATTAAAGATAGAATCTTTTCAAACCTTAGATGCGATTATCAATAATGGCGAGACGCTACAAGATAAAGACAAACCCTATTCACGCCTGCCACAGCTTGAATTAAATTATCGTCTGCCGTGGGTCACAGGTTTCGATATCACTGGGGTTCATGATTCAGCCTATTTCAAAAAGTCTATCGATGATGGCTCAGAGGCTGAAAAAAGCGGTACACGTCTTTATAATAAAATCAGCGCCGCTTATCCACTGGCATCGACGTGGGGTTACATCAAGCCTCAGCTGAGCTTACAGCATCTTTATACCTCATACGATCAAGACAGCTTAGTGGGTAACTCACTGAGTAAAAAGGACGGTAGCCAATCGGTATTGGTGCCACAAGCCAGTATTGATGCCGGTCTGAATTTATATAAAACAGGGTCGCCGTTTGGGGCGTTTGATGACACGATGGGCGGCTATCAAATACTTAATCCACGCTTAAAATACACCTACTCACCCTATAAAAACCAAAACGATATCCCCAACTTTAATACTCGTATCGCCTCTATTAACTATGAGCAATTGTTTTCGGACAGCTGGTTTTTGGGGCATGACCGCCTGCAGGATTTGCATGCGCTAACCCCTGGCATTAACTATCGTTACATCGATGCAACGGGCGTGACACGTTTTGATGGTAGCATTGCAGAGCAGTTTTA